>NZ_UBIZ01000142.1:0-17394 GCF_900465275.1 Parafrankia sp. Ea1.12
TGGCGCTTGACGCTTCGTCAGGTCGGCGATGGGGTGCTCGGACGGTGGTGGCTGAAGGTTGCGGCCGCGGTGGGGTCGTCGTCCGTTGTAGTGGGCGGCGTACGCGGTCAGGACGGTGGGCAGGTGCCGCTCGCCGAAGATCAGCATCCGGTCGGTGACCTTGGTCCGGACGGTGCGGACGAACCGTTCGGCGTAGGCGTTCGCCCGGGGCGTCCGGGGTGGGATCGTGACGGTGGTGATGCCGGCGTCGGCGAGGACCGCGTCGAAGGAGGCGGTGAACTGTCCGGCCCGGTCACGGACCAGGAACTGGAAGTCGGCCGCCCGGTTGCCGAGGTCCATGAGGAGGTTCCGGGCTTGTTGGGTGGTCCACGGTCCGTCCGGGTGGGCGGTGACTCCGAGGATGTGGACGGTGCGGGAGCCGACCTCGATGACGAAGAAGCAGTACAGGCGCCGCAGCGTCACGGCGCAGTCCACGTGGAAGAAGTCGACGGCCAGCATCGTCGAGGCCTGCGTGCGTAGGAACTGCCGCCAGGTCGCGTCGGTCTGCCGCCTGGGCGCCGGTGGGAGACCCAGGGACTTCAGGACCCGGCGGATCGTGGAGGCGCTGACTTGGTGGCCGAGTTTGAGGAGCTCGCCCTGGATCCGCCGGTAGCCCCATGTCGTGTTCTCGGTCGCGAGCCGCTCGATCAGTGCGGCGATCTCCGTGCTGACCGGAGGTCGTCCCGTTCGCCTCGGGTCCATTTTCGGGCGAGGAGATCACGGTGCCAGCGCAACACGGTGGCCGGGGTGACGAAGAACGAACCCCAGCGGGCCCGGGGTAGCAGCCGGGACAGGGCTGCGAGGATCATCCGATCCGCCGGTTCCAGTGTCGGGCGGTTCACCTGCCGTCGCAGCACCGCCACCTGGTGTCGCAGGACGAGGAGCTCCACGTCTTTCGCGGTGTCGCCACGCACGCGGAGCAACGTCAGTCCGAGAGCGTTGCGTGTCAGGGCGTGGAGCAGCGACCACACCATGACCATCCAGCCTGCCCGACACAGGCCCTGTCCGGCGAGCAAACGCGCAGGTCACCGCTCACCCGGACGGACCGTGGACCACCCAACAAGCCCGGAACCTCCTCATGGACTTCGGCGACCGGGCGGCCGACTTCCAATTTCTGGTTCGTGACCGGGCCGGCCAGTTCACCGCCTCCTTCGGCGCGGTCCTCGCCGACGCCGGCATCACCACCGTCACGATCCCACCCCGGACGCCCCGGGCGAACGCCTACGCGGAACGGTTCGTCCGCACGGTCCGGACCGAGGTCACCGACCGGATGCTGATCTTCGGCGAGCGGCACCTGCCCACCGTCCTGACCGCGTACGCCGCCCACTACAACGGACGACGACCCCACCGCGGCCGCAACCTTCAGCCACCACCGTCCGAGCACCCCATCGCCGACCTGACGAAGCGTCAAGCGCCAACCCATCCTCGGCGGCCTGATCAACGAATACGAACGAGCCGCCTAAAACCCCAGGTCAACACCGGTGACCGAGTTCTGGCACCCCACAGGCATCTCGACGCCCCGGTCGCCGTCAGGTTGCGCTCGGTGCGCCGACCACGAGCTTGGGTGGGGCGGGAGTTACTGGGCGGTGACGATCGCTTCGTCGGCGGTGCCGCTTGCGGTCACCTGTTCATCTTCATCCCCAGCAGGTTCTTCCCTGACCGCGGCAGCGGCGGCCTTGCCGCTCTTGAGGATCAGGGCGACGAAGCCGCCGACGACCGAGAGGGCGCCGGCGAGGACGCCGGCCCACCGGAGGCCGTAAACGATCTCGTCCAGCGTGGGCCCGGGGACCGCGTTGTAGTCGAGTCCGTGGTTGGCGACCGCGATCAGGGCGGCCAGGCCCACGGCGCCGCCGATCTGCTGGGAGGTGGAGGCCACCGCCGAGGCGACGCCCTGTTCCATCGGCGCGACACCCATGCCGGCCGCCGCGAAGGTGGCGGTGAAGCCGACGCCGCCGCCCAGGCCCCACAGGACCATGCCGGGCAGCATCGACCAGAACGAGCCATCCACAGCCATGACCACGCAGACGAGGGCCACGCCGCCGCCGTTGATCATCAGAGCCCCGGCCAGAGTGGCGCGGATGCCGAATCTGTTGAGCAGGACGGCCGTCACTGGTCCTCCGATCATGGAGAACACGCAGACGGGAAGGAATGCCAGGCCCGCCTCCGTGGGGCTGTAGCCGAGGACGGGCTGGAGGTAGGTGGTGAGCACGTAATAGCCGGTGGCGAGGGTGCCCATGAAGAGGAAGGCGACCGCCATGGTCGTGGCCAGGGTGCGGGTGCGCACCAGCCGCAGCGGGAGGAGCCCCTCCGGGGTGCGGGCTTCGGTCACCAGCAGGGCGACGAGGAGCACGCCGCCGATCACAATGGTGCCCAGCGCACGGACCGAGGTCCAACCGGACTCCGGGCCGCTGGCCAGGCCGAAGACGATGAGCGAGGAGCCTGCGGTGGCAAGCAGTGCGCCGGGCACATCGAACGCCTTGACGCCGCGCTTGACAGGCGCGTCGGCCGGCAGCAGTCGCGGCGCGGCCAGCAGGGCGATCAGCGCGAGCGGGACGTTGACGAAGAGGACGGACTCCCAGCCCCACCAGTCGGTGAACAGACCGCCGAGCAGGGAGCCGGCGGCGAGGCCGCCGCTGCCGACGGCGCCCCAGACGGCCAGGGCGCGGTTGCGCTCGGCTCCCTCGGCGAAGCCGCTGTAGATCAGCGTGAGGATGGCGGGAAAGAGCAGCGCTCCGCCGATGCCCTGCAGGGCACGCGCGGCCACGAGCAGCCCAGGTTCGGTGGCGAGCCCGCCGGCGAGGGACGAGACGCCGTAGATGGCGACGGCGACCAGGAAGATCCGGCGTGCCCCGAGCCGGTCGACCGCGCGGCCGCCGAACAGGAGCAGGCCACCGAAGCCGACGGCGTAGGCACTCACCACCCATTGCAGCGACTGGGCCGAGAAGTCGAGGTCGGCGCCGATCTCGGGCAGCGCCACGTACACGATGTTGTAGTCAAGTGCGATGATGAGCTGGGCAAACGCGATTAGTGCGAGCCTGCCTCCCGACCGCGCTGGCGACCGAGTCGGTGAATTAGTCATGGGGTCGTCTGTCTCCTACGTGGTGGCAGTGGGGAATGCGCCCCGGGGCACGGCAAGAACCGGGGAATTCCGCGCCCGCGGTCGGGCGACCAGGCTGAATATCCGACTGAATATCCGAGGCCGAGTTCCTGGCTTGTTCAGTTTTTTGGGCTGGTTCAAAGACCGGTCAGGACTCGGACGCGGTCGGCGGTGGCGCGCCGCCCGACATCGGTCTCCGGTCCCAACGCGTCGAACCCGTGGGGCGCCCCGGGGTGCACGTGCAACTCGGTGGAAACGCCGGCCGCCGCGAGCCGACGTGCATACTCGATGCTCTCGTCACGGAAGATGTCGAGCTCGCCCACCTCGACGTAGGCCGGTGGCAGGCCGGTGAGGTCGTCTGCTCGGGCCGGCGCCGCGTACGGCGGGACGTCGGGCCCGCCGTACGCGGCGCCGAGCAGCGCACCCCATCCGGTGATGTTGTCGTCGTAGTTCCAGCCCGCGAACGGTGCGATCGCGGGATCGGGCGTGGTGTTGCGGTCATCGAGCATCGGGTAGATCAGGATCTGTCGGGCCAGTGCGGGGCCGCCTCGGTCGCGTGCCAGCAGGGCCACCGCGGCGGCCAGTCCACCGCCTCCGCTGTCGCCCATGACCGCGATCCGTGCTGGGTCGACCCCGAGCTCGACTGCGTGGTCAGCCAACCACCGCAGCGCGGCGTAGCAGTCCTCCACCGGCGTGGGGTGGGAGTGCTCCGGGGCGAGGCGATACTCGACCGACAACATGGGGACACCGGTTGCCGATACGTATCGGGCGACCCACGGATCGTAGAGTTCGACACTGCCGAGAATCATTCCGCCGCCGTGGAAGTAGAGGACGGCCGATCCGGGCATCGACTCGCGCGCGGTATACCAGCGCAGGGCGATAGTGGCGCCATCGTGGGCGTTGGTCTGGTAGTCCGTGGTCGTCACGTCCTCGGGTGCAGGCAAGGCATCGATCATTTGCGCCAGCGCCGCTTCAACGCTCACCCGCCGCGTCTTCCAGTCACCCACCGGCGGGGGCTCGACTTCTGGCGCGGCTGCCAGGAACGGTGCTATGGCCACTGCGAGCTGGGGATCGAGTGCGAACGTCATGTGATTCCTTCCAGGGGTGTCCGTGGTAAGCCGGCGTTGGTGTCGAAGAAGGCATAGGCGTGCCGAATACGCCCGTTGCTGAAGACGGCGGCATCGGCATCGGAGCCGGTTGCGACGGGCATGCCTGCTCGGGGTGATCCGAACTCCCAAAAGAATCGGCCTTGGTCGGTGCTGGATGGCGATGACGATCTTTCCGTCGCCGGCGGCGAAGTCGTAGAGGGCCGGTCTGGCGGCATCGACGACCTGCGGCCTCCTGCCCGAGGCGGGAACCGGACGGGACAGCGTCGAACACCACAGCCCTGGACAACCCCGCGACCGAGGGCGCGGATCTCGTGCGCCGACCGTATCTCGTCTACCGACCGATTCCCGTGCAGTGCTTAGTTTCCATGCAGAGCACTATACAAGCGCGTCGTACGATGTCGAGTGTGGGAGAGCAGACACCAGGCCGACGGGCGCGGCTACGGGCGCAGACCACCGCCGAGATCCAGGCCATCGCGTTGCGGCACATGGCCGAGGGCGGCCCCGACGCCATCTCCCTGCGCGCCATCGCCCGCGAGATGGACATGAGCGGCAGCGCCATCTACAGCTACTTCGCCACCCGCGACGCGTTGATCGCGAGGCTCATCAACGACGTCTACACGTCGCTTATGGACGAGGTAGAGATCGCCCGCGACGCCCTCCCACCCGACGACATCGCTGGCCGGATCCTGGCCCTGGGGCAGGCCGTGCGCCGATGGTCGGTGGCCAACCCGGAACGCTTCCGGCTGATCTACGATCATCCGGCGCCCGGCCACCACGCGCCCGGCGACGGATCCACCTTCGACGCCGCCAAGCGGGCCTGCCTGGCGCTCACCGAGCTCGTCGCCGCCGCGTGGCCCCATGCCGAACCCGTCCAGCCCGTGGGCGACCATCAGTGGTCCGACTTCGCACCCGACCTGGTGACAGCCGTCCGCGACGCCTTTCCCGAGCTACCACCCGCCGGGGTCGCCCTCGCCATGCGCGTCTGGGGCCGCATGCACGGCCTCGTCGCACTCGAGGTCCACGGCCACCTCGGCCTCCTGACCAATGACCCCGCCGAGCTCTACCGCGTCGAGCTCCTCGACCTCATCAGATCGCTCGGGCTGGGCCAGGACATCGACAGGCCGGGGATCTCAAAGTCGGCGTCGCGAACGCCTCCACATTGAGCTGGTCGTAAGGCTGGTGGCCAAGAAGCGCGAAGGTGACCCTGTGGGGCTCCAGAACCCGGGTTTCGGCCTGTGAGCTGGTCTTTTGCGGTTGACGTGATCTTCTGTGGAAGTGGTCAGGCGGCGTTGCGATATTCGTTGATCATGCCGTCGAGGATGCGTGTGCGACGGACGGTGGACTCCGGGATTGGGGCGACTGCGGGTGGCGGGTCAGGTGCTGGCTGAGGGAGCGGTGGGGGCGGTGGGTGTTGAAATGCTCCGCGTAGCTGTCGAGGACCGACGTCAGGTGCCGTCCGGAGACGATCAGCAGCCTGTCGGTGCATTCCCGGCGGGCGGTGCCGATCCGGCGTTCCGCGATCGCGTTCGCCTGCGGGGCTTGCGGTGGTGTGCGCACCACGTCGATGCCGGCCCCGGCGAAGACAGCGTCGACGGAAGCCGTGAACTTCGTATCGCGGTCACGGAGGAGGAACCGGAACCGGTGGCTGCGCTCCTCAAGGTCCATCAGCAGGTTCCGTGCCTGCTGGGTGACCCAGGCCGTGGTCGGGTGCTTCGTGACCCCGAGGAGGTGGACATGGCGGGTGGCGTGTTCGACGACGAAGAACACGTAGATCCGTTGGAGGAACGCGGTGTCGACGGTGAAGAAGTCGCAGGCCAGGATGCCGGAGGCCTGGGTGCGTAGGAACGTGCGCCAGGAGGTGTCGGACCTGCGGGGTGCGGGGTCGATGCCGGCGCGGTGCAGGATCCGCCAGACGGTGGCGACCCCGACCGGGTAGCCCAGCCCGATCAGTTCTCCCTGGATCCGGCGGTGGCCCCAGGTCGGGTTCTCCTGCGCGAGGCGTAGGACCAGTTCGCGGATCTCCCGGCGGACCGGCGGCCGCCCGGGGGGGTCTTGCGGGGGTAGGTCCATTTTCGTGCGAGGAGGTCACGGTGCCAGCGCAGCACGGTGGCTGGGGTGACGAAGAGCGAACCCCAGCGGGCCCGGGGGAGCAGCCGGGACAGGGCTGCGAGGATGACGCGGTCCGCCGGTTCCAGCGTCGGGCTGTTCGCCTGCCGTCGAAGCACCGCCACCTGATGTCGTAGGACGAGGAGCTCCACGTCTTTCGCGGTGTCGCCGCGCACGCGGAGCAGCATCAGTCCGAGAGCGTTGCGTGTCAGGGCGTGGAGCAGCGACCACACCATGACCATCCAGCCTGCCCGACGCGGGCCCCGTCCGGCAGACAAACATGCAGGTCACCGCCCAAATCCGGGTTCTGGAGCCCCACAGGGTATAGGTGTCCGATCGCCTCCGGGGGAAGGCCTATCGATCATCGGGTGAGACAGAAGCCCTGGTCAGGTCCTGCGGACGAGTTTCGGGCACCCACAACTCATCTCGACTGGTCCGTCGAGGACGCGGAGGCTGCCGTTCAGTTACCTATCCATCGGTAGAGGTATTCGGGTCGTCCACCGCTTCCGTATCGTTGGGATCGGTTCACCAGGCGTTGGTTCGTGAGCCGTTCGAGGTAGCGGCGCGCGGTGACGCGGGAGATGCCGACCGCGGCTGCCACCCCGGCTGCGGTCAGGTCCGCGGCGCCGGGTTTGGCGGCAGCTCTGCTGAGGTAGGCGACAACCGCGTCGAGGGTTTCTACCGACAGACCTTTCGGCTGGTGGACGGTGTCGGATTCAGCGCTTCGTAGTGTGGCCAGGGCTCGGTCCACGTCTCGCTGGCCGAGGACGTCGGCATCCGTGTGCGCGGTGATCTGGGTTCGGTAGGCTGCGTAGCGCTCGAGGCGGTCACGGAACACCGTGAAGGTGAACGGTTTGACGATGTACTGGACCACACCGTATGAGACCGCCGAGCGGACGGTGGGCAGGTCGCGTGCCGACGTTACGGCGATGACGTCGAGCGGCGCGCCGCCGCCGCGCAGGGCGCGGCAGATGTCGAGCCCGCCGATGTCGGGTAAGCGGAAGTCGAGCAGGACAAGATCGACGTTGCCCAGGCTGGCGAGGTGAAGGGCGTGACGGCCGCTGATGGCCACGTCGGTGACGACGAACCCGGGCAGCTTTTCGACGTAGCTGCGGTGGGCGTCGGCGATGACCTGGTCGTCATCGACGACGAGTGTGCGAATCGGCGCGCCGGGTCGGCTCATCATCGCGTGGGCAACCTCATCGGGCCGGAGTCATCGCCGTGGACATGTCGACGCTCCCGTGTTGCCGAGGGATGCGGACAGTGAACACCGCACCGCTGTCGCGACCCACCTCGATCTGGCCGCCGTGGCGCCGGACGACCTGCCGGACCAGGGCGAGCCCGAGACCTCGCCCGCGTGCTGCCTCGCCCGTTGACGTGCTCGTCTTGGTGGTCCAGCCGCGTTCGAACGCCGCCGCGGCCTGTGTCGGATCGAGGCCATGACCTGTGTCAGAGACCCGGACCGTCAGGCCGTCGGGCTCGGTACGCACCGAGACCGTCACCCGCCTCGGGGCCTCTCCTGCGACCGCGGCCTCGATTGCGTTGTCGATGAGGTTGCCGATGACCGTCACCAGCTCAGCCGCCTCGACGTCGAAGACCTCGAACCGGGTGTCGTCGGTGACGACGAGTTCCACGCCGCGCTCGGCCGCCTGGGCGGTCTTACCGAGCAGCAGGGCCGCCAGGACCGGCTCGTCGACGGCGGTCAGCATCCGGTCAGCGAGCTGCTGTGAGTCAGCGAGCCCGGCGGTGGCGAACTCGACGGCCTCGTCCAGCCGATCGAGCTGCATCAGGGTGACCACGATATGAAGCTGGTTCGCGGCTTCGTGGCTCTGGGCACGCAACGCATCCGCCATGCCCCGGACCGCGTCGAGTTCGCCGGTCAGCGCTTGGAGTTCGGTGGTGTCCCGGATCGTCGCGACACTGCCGAGCGGTTTCCCGTCGCGGACGGTGGGTTTCTGATTGACCGCGAGCATCCGGTCGCCGGCCAGCAGCACGGTGTCCTCGGCTGGACGACCACTGCCGAGTAGGTCCAGCGCCGCCGGATCAAGGCCGAGTTCCGCGACCGGCCGCCCATGGGCGTCCGACGGGAGGCCGAGGAGCCGGCGGGCCTCGTTATTGGCCAGGAGCACCCGAGCCTGGTCATCGACGATGAGAACCCCTTCCCGAACAGCGTGCAGCACGGTGTCGTGATGTTCGTACATCCTGGTGATCTCTACCGGGCCGAGGCCGCGAGTCTGCCGCCGAAGGCGGCGGTTGACCAGCACCGTGCCGCCCACCGCTAGCGCGACGGCAGCCAGTCCGGCAACCAGGAGTACCGGGAGTTGCCGGCCGGCCGTCTGGCTGACGTTCTCGACGGTGATGCCTGCGGCGACCAGAGCGGCAATCTTCCCATCGCTGACGGTGACCGGCACGACCGCGCGTACTGACGGGCCCAACGTTCCCGAGTAGGTCTCGGTGACCACCTCGCCTCGTACCGCTGGTTCGGTGTGTCCGAGGAAGCGCTGGCCGATTCGGGTCGGGTCAGGGTGGGTGTACCGGATCCCGACCGGATTCATCACGACGAGGAAGTCGACCCCGGTCCGGGCTCGGGTGGCCTCGGTCAGCGGCTGCAGCGAAGCGCTCGGATCGGCCGAGCTCAGGGCCGCGACCATCCCTGGAGCATGGGCGAAGGTCTCCGCGACCGCGACGGCGAGATCGCGTGCTTGGTGTTCCGCCGTGCGACGGGCCTGTAGCACCGAGGCGGCAACCGCAGCCACCACGAGGAGTACGACCACCGCGACCTGCAGGACGAGCACCTGGCCCGCGATGCTGCGCCGGCTCAGCCGCGTGCCGCGACCGCCGCCGGGGTCGTCCGCACCACCGGGTGTTGTGGCCATCGGCCCAGTGTGCCGGCCGGGACCAGTTGGCACCAGACGCCGTGAACAGTACGACCAAAACCGTGACCCATGATCGTGAACGCAGCCACTGTAACGCCACCACACGGGGCGGGTACACGGAACCGCCCGGCTAGGAGGCTCGCATGACCACGTTATCGGCCCCGTCGCGGACGGGACCCGCACGCCGGCGCTGGTACCGGCAGCTTTACGTCTGGGTGCTGGCGGGGATCGTCGCCGGAATCCTAGTGGGCCACTTCTCCCCAGGAGTCGGTGTCGACCTTCAGCCACTCGGCACGACTTTCGTCGACGCCATCAAAATGATCATCGCTCCCATCGTGTTCTGCACAGTGGTCGGCGGCATCGCGCAGGTCGACAACCTGCGCAAGGTAGGCCGGGTGGGGCTGAAGGCGTTCACCTACTTTGAGCTCGTCACCACCGCCGCGCTGGTGCTCGGGCTCGTCGTGATGAACGTGCTGCGTCCCGGTGACGGCGTCAACGCCGACCCGGACACGCTGTCGGTCAATGAGACCGTCGGCGGGTACATCGCACAGGGCGAGTCAAAGGGCTGGGGCGATCACCTGGCAGACGTTGTACCGGACAGCGTGGTCGGCGCGTTCGCCGAGGGCAAGGTGCTCCAAGTACTGTTCTTCGCCGTACTATTCGGCATCGCACTGAACCTCACCGGCAAGCAAGGTGCCGCAATCGCCGGCGGAATCGAGCGGGTCGGCCGCACCATGTTCCAGGTACTCCGGTTCATCATGTACGCGGCGCCAGTCGGCGCGTTCGGCGCCATGGCCTTCACTATCGGCAAGTACGGAATCGACACCCTCACCAGCCTCGGAAAGCTTGTCGCGGTCTTCTACGGCACGTCTCTGTTCTTCGTTGTCGTTGTGCTCGGCACGATTGCTGCGACCATCGGCGTGAACATCTTCAAGCTGCTGCGATACATCCGAGAGGAACTCCTGATCGTCCTTGGGACATCGTCCTCCGAATCTGTCCTTCCGCAAATCATGACAAAACTGGAGAGACTCGGAGCGCCACGCCAGGTCGTGGGTCTCACAGTTCCTACCGGATACTCTTTCAACCTGGACGGGACCTGCATCTACCTGACGCTCGCCAGTCTGTACCTCGCCCAGGCGGTCGGCGTCGACCTCTCCCTCGGCGAGCAGCTCACCATCATCGGTGTGCTGCTACTGACCTCCAAAGGCGCTGCCGGGGTCACCGGCTCCGGCTTCATCGTGCTCGCGGCGACGCTGTCGACCGTCGGGACAATTCCGGTCGCCGCCATCATGCTGATCTTCGGGGTCGACAAGTTTATGTCGGAGTGCCGGGCGCTCACCAACGTCTGTGGCAACACCCTCGCCACCCTCGTCGTCGCGAACTGGGAAGGCGTCCTCGACAAGGAGCAGATGCGAAAGGCGCTGAACGCGGGTCCGGACTACACACCGGACGTCACCGACAGGCTCGACGTGCCGGAGACGATCGAGACCGGGGAGCTACTTGAGGCACCGGCGCAGGCCCAACCCACTCTGGTCGGCGGTAACCGCTAACCGACAGGCCGGGCGGGAGACGTAGCCGTGCGCCGGCAGCGGCGCTGTCGCGTCGATGGGTCCGACGCGGCGCTGACCATCACACTCACCGCCCTCACAGTCAGCACGTCTGAGCTGTCGATCCGACACGTGCGCTGACATCCGCCGATAGCTGATCCTTCCGCCCGGCCGTACCACTGCCGTCACCGAAGGTCCACCGCCATGGTCACAGGCCCCGCAAACCCTGTCCTTGCCTTGTGGGGCTCCAGAACCCCGATTTGGGCGGTGACCTGCGTATTTGCCTGCCGGATGGTGTGGGGTGCCAGAAGTCGGCCTGGGCCTGTGAGCAGGGATGACCTGCGGTTTGACCACCGCCATGATCGTCACGTGCCGGAAGCGACGGGTTGTGGTCCGTACCGGCACTGCGGATCTCCTCAGCCGCGTAGGAGAGCCGCTCCTGCCGAGGCGGGTGACGACGGCACCCGCTGTGGGCCGGCTAAAGAAGGCCAGGTCAACGCCGGTGGCCGAGTTCTGGCACCCCACAGGCAGCGCATCACCAGCCAGCAGCCCCGGCTCTTCGCCCACTGGGCATGGGCCGCGGGATCCTGGTGGACAGGATGACAGGAGCCCGGTGACGAGAGATCGTCACGCCGGGATCTGTGGGAGCCCGGGGGTGAGATCCCCCCGGGCTACCCGACCCACGTTGCTACCCGCGTGGTCGGCTGCCGGCCATCATGGGTAGACCATCGACAGCGGCGCGAGCACAGCCACCTCGAAACGGGAATTGAAGGTCATGATGGGCGATACCAGCCGACTCGACGCAATCGCTGCCCGCCTGCTCACCGCGGAGCGCGCCAACCGTGGCGTCCGACACCTGGCCAACGCGGCGGTCGAAATCGGAGAGACGGTGGACACCGCCGGCGCTGTCGTCATCCTTTCCGAGTACCGCCAGGCGTACCGCGAGGTGCATGACGTGCTCACTAACGGTGACCCGGTCGATATCGTTTACCTGGCCTCACAGCTCGACCCATCCTGACCCGGTCTTCCAGGTTTACCTGCGTCGGCACTGTTGTGTCGTGAGGTAGACGCGCATGCTGGGGTCCGGCCGGCCGGTGGTCAGATGGCGTGGGTGAGCTCGGTGTCGATCATAACCAGGCATGTTCGGGACAACCCTCTCCAGAGGGTCGAGCCGCACATTGCCGGGCCTGCTCGAAATCATTTTTCGGGGCCCGGTCAAATGAGCGCGCATTGAGCGCTAGTGAAATTCTGAAATCGAATGCCGATCGGTTAGGTTCTCCAACCATGCAGGTCAAAGCAATTTTGATCAACTGGAGGCGCGGTCTATGACCATCATTCGAGCTGGTTAAAAGCCGGTTGCTCCGCAAATTGAGCAACCTGGCATACCTCCTGCGCGGATCCACCGTCGACCCTGTACTGGGAAGATGCATGCGCGTTGTGCGCGCGGACGTTCCGGTGCGGCCCGACATTCGCGGTGGCCATATGACGGTGGGTCACGGCGCGCGTCACCTACGAGCTCCGCGAGATCGGCCGGTGTGGCGAACGAACACCGGCCGATCCCCGTCCTCATTTCTGGGAGTGCCTGGAATGGGCTGGCTGGGCGACGCCGAGTCGGGGTCGCCCGTCCGGTTCCCTATCCGCATGTCGGTCCAGCGAAGTGATTGAACAGCGGGCAGCATCCCACCATGCAATCCCGGTCATCGTGGCCGCGTCGTTCCCGCTACCCGAGCGCACCGCCCAACGCGGACGTCCGGGCTGATGGTCGGGGCCATGGCCTGCTGGCCCCGACACTTGGTGTCATCCCGGGGTCGTGGCCCGCGCCCCGTGCGCGGACGCACGACGGCGAGGCCGCACGTTTCCGCTGGTAGACGGCCTGTCCCTGCGGTCAGGGATGGTGATCGTGGGGCCGGGGATGGTGGGGTAGCGGTTCGCATTGTGCACGGTTCTGTCCATGGAGGACGACATCACGGTGGTCGCGCAGGCGGCATCCGGGCCGGAGGCGCTGGTGACGGCCCGGCTCCACCGCCCCGACGTCGCGCTGCTCGACCTGCAGATGCCCGGCCTGGACGGCATTGCTGTCGCCCAGGCGCTGCACGCCGACCTGCCCGCGTGCGCCAACGTGATCGTGACCAGCCACGGGCGGCCCGGCTATCTCAGGCGGGCGCTCGCCGCCGGAGCGCGCGGCTTCCTGCCCAAGACCGTGTCCGTGCAGGTGCTCGCCGACGTGGTGCGGGTGGTGCACGGCGGCGGCCGGTACGTGGACCCGGAGCTGGCGGCCGAGGCGATCGCGGCCGGGGACAGCCCGCTGACGCCGCGCGAGGCGGAGGTGCCGGAGCTGGCCGCTGGCGGCGCGCCGGTGGAGGAGATCGCGGCACGGGTGTCGCTGTCGCGGGGCACCGTGCGCAACTACCTGTCGTCGGCGGTCGCAAGCTGGGCGCGGTCAACCGGCACGAGGCCGTCCAGCTCGCCCGCGTCCGCGGCTGGATCTGACCGGAGGCGGCCCCGCGAGGGATCATGCCCGCGCCGGCGGGCCTACTCGCGGACGCCGGCCAGCTCGGCGGGGCGGCGACGCAGCAGCAGCGCGGCCGGGATCACGCTGGCCAGCACGGCCGTGACCAGGCAGGTCAGGACGATCCCGGCGAGCGGAGCCCAGGGCACGGCCAGCGGCACGGACGGCGCGATGTCGCCAGGCCGTGGCGGGCACCGAGCGCCGTGACCGCCGTGACGACCGCGGCCAGCAGCACCCCGATGCAGGTCACCAGCACCGCCTCGGTGCCGACCACCCACAGCACCTGACGGCGGGTGGCACCGGCGAGCCGGATGGTCGCGAACTCCCGTGCGCGGTCCCGGGTCGCCATCACGAGGGTGTTGGCGATCGCGATGCCGGTGTAGACGAGCGACAGGCCGAGCATGGCGACCGACGCCTGCCGGTTCACCCGTGCCTCCTCCTCGCCCGCCGCCGAGAGGTAGCTCCCGGTGTCGACCACCGTTCCGGCACCGGCGGCGGCCGCCGCGTGTACCTGTTCCAACGACGCGTCCGGTGCCAGCCGCAGGTAGACGACGTCGGCCACCGGGAGGGCGTGGCGGTCGCGCAGCCGCGACGGCAGCAGGACGGTCTCCGAGAGGTCGAGCTGCCTCTCGAAGACGGCCACCACCCGCAGCCGTGCCGGCGTCGAGTCACCGAGCCACAGCTCGGCCGTCTCGCCGAGCTCCCAGCGACCCTCCGGAACGGCGACCGTGTCGGTGCCGGCGAGGTCGGCCAGCGATCCCGCGACCAGGGGGACGTCGAGTACGGCGGCGAGGTCCGCGCCCGACGAGTAGTAGCCGGTCCAGCCCTCCGGCTCGTCGCCGTCCCGAACGTAGACCCGGCTCTCGGTGACGGGAACGGCGGCACTCACCCCGGGGACCTCGCGCAGGGCGGCGACGCTCGCGTCGGGCAGCCCCTTCCCGGTGACGGGGATGGTGAGTGCCTCGGCCGTGATCCGCTCCCGTGCCGTGTTCTGCGTCGCCGCCTGCAGGGTGCCGAGCCCGGTCAGGGTGGAGCCGGCAATCCCGACGGTCACCAGGATCGGCGCCGCGGTCGCGGCGGTGCGCAGCACGGCCGCCCGCGCGCCATGGCCGGCGAGCAGGCCCACCGCCCCCGACGACCCCGACAGCGGGGCACTGAGCAGCGACACCAGCGGTGGCACCACGAGCGGAGCGAACATCGCGCAGGCGACGATCAGGAACAGCGTCGTGATCATGATGAGCGCGACGGCGTCCGCGCTCGGGTTCGCCACCAGCACCGCGACCAGCGGCACGCAGCAGCCGAGAGCGAGCAGGCCGGCCAGCGCGCGCGCCGTCGTCATCGGCCGGCGGTCCACCGCCGCGTCGCGCAGCGCCTCGACCGGGCGCACCCGCCCCGCTCGCCGCGCCGCCACCCAGGCACCGAGCAGGGCCACGCCCAGCCCGGTCCCGAACGCGGCGGCCACCGGCCAGAAGACGAACCGGGCGGTGAAGTCGCTGGGCACGAACCCGGTGCGGGCCAGGCGCGCGGCGAAGTCCGGGGCGATCGCGGCTCCCAGGGCACCGCCGGCCAGCGAGGCGAGCACGCCGACGGTGAGGGCCTCGCCGAGCACGATCCGAAAGACCTGGCGGGGCGTGGCGCCGGCGGCCCGCAGCAGGCCGAACTCATGGCGCCGGGCCGTCACGGCGTAGGCGAACGTCCCGGAGACCACGAAGATCGACACGAAGCCGGCGAGCCCCGTGGTGGCGGCGAGCAGGGCGACCGCCTCCGTCCGCCGCTCGGCGTCGGGGTCCGGCTCGGCTCGGCGCCGGTCGTCGCCGGTGAGCACCTGAACGGAGCCGTCCTCGAGCGCGGTGTCGCCGACGACGGCGCGGGCGGCGTCGGCCAACGACATGACGGAGGGTGTGCTGGCGCCGGCCGGGCCGGTGCCCGGCGCGTTCAGCGCGACCGCCGCGACGCGGCCGTCGGCGAGCTCCTCGGCAACGGCGTCGGCGGTGTACAGCGCCGCCGGGGCGTCGGTGCGCAGCACGCCGCTGACCACGAAGCGCTCCACGCCGCGCCCGGTGACGACGGTGATCTCGGCTCCGGGACGGTGGGCGGTCGGGGCGCTGAGCACGACGTCCCGAGCACCACGGGGCGGCCCGCCCGCGACCCACCCGTAGGCGTGCAGGGCGGCGGCCGACCACGGGCGGACGGTGTCACCGGGCGCTCCGGGCGCCGTCGCGTACGCCGCGAAGTCCAGCACCAGGGAAGCGTCCAGGCCGGCCAGACGGTCGCGCAGGCCGCTCGGCAGCCCGCGCGCGGTGGCGGTACGCAGCGAGGCCGTCTCCCGGTCCTCGCCTGAACCGGTGGTGACACTGACAGTGCCGCCACCTGCCACGACCACGTCGGCATCGACGTACCAGGTCGGGCGGCTCCCGCCGCCCCCGACGCTGCTCACGAGGGTCAGCGCCATCGCGGCCAGCAGCGCCACGCCGAGCGTCAGCGCGACGAATGTGCCCACCAGGCTGCCCTTGCGGGCGCGGACGGTGTGCCAGACCAGCCGGATCATGGCCGCTCACCCACCGGCCCGGTCAGACGCCCGCTCGGCGGCTCACCCGCTCTGGCGCGCGTCACGGCCGCTGCCGTGGCCTCGGCCGGCTCGGCCGGCTCGGCCGCGGGCTCGAGGCCGGCCAGCCGGGCGGCGACCGTCCGCGGAGTCGGATCGCGCAGCTCGCCCGCGGGCCGACCGTCGGCCAGGAACACCACCCGGTCCGCGTGGGAGGCGGCGACCGGGTCGTGCGTCACCATCACGATGGTCTGACCGTCCCGGTCGACCAGTCCGCGCAGCAACGTCAGCACCTCGCGGCCGGTCGTCGAGTCCAGCGCGCCGGTGGGCTCGTCGGCGAACAGCACCGACGGACGGGTCACCAGCGCCCGCGCGATCGCCACCCGCTGCTGCTGGCCGCCCGACAGCTCCGCCGGCCGACGCCGGCCCCGGTCGGCCAGGCCCACCGCCGCGAGCACCTCCCGGACCTCGCGCCGGCGCGGCCGCCGTCCGGCCAGCCGCAGTGGCAAGGCCACGTTCAGCTCGGCGGTCAGGGACGGCACCAGGTTGAAGGCCTGGAAGACGAAGCCGACCCGGTCCCGGCGCAGCACGGTCAGCGCGTTCTCGCTCAGCCGGGCCAGGTTCTCGCCGTCGAGGAAGACCTCGCCCGCCGTCGGCCGGTCCAGACCCGCCGCGCACTGCAGCAGCGTCGACTTGCCCGAGCCCGACGGACCCATCACCGCGGTGAAGGTGCCGCGGACGAAGGCGAGCGTGACGTCGTCGAGCGCTGTCACGGCGGCGGTCCGTCGGCCGTAGACCTTGCTGACGCCGCGCAGCGCCACCGCCGCCGTCATGCCGACACCTCCCGCCGGGTGAGGAACCACTGGGCGACGAGCAGGTTCGGCACCCAGCACAGGAACGGCACGACGTGGTAGGCCCGGTCGAACGCGACGTCGGCGTCGGTGCCCGCCAGCCCGGTCTGCGTGGCGATCAGCACCCCCAGCCACAGCCGCAGGGTCACCGCGGCATAGGTCAGGGCGAACGCCCGCAGCGCCCAGCGCCGGTGGGCGGGGACGTCGCGGTGGCGGATGGCCCGCCACGCCGCGACGGCGAAGCTCACCCACAACAGCGCCAGCAGACCGAAGCCGGCGGTGCCGACCGGACCCGCGAGGTTCACCGACGCCAGCACGGCTCCCGCGACCCCGGCGACCAGGATGGCGCTGAGCGTGATCCGTCCGGCCGTCCGATGCAGCCTGGGTGCTCGGGCTCTCACCCGCGCGGAGAGCTGGACAGGCGAGAGCAGCAGGGCAAGTCCCCCGAACGCGACGTGCAGGTAGAACGCGATCTGGATCGGCGTCGGCCGGTCGACGTAGTTCAGCGCCAGGTCGCTGTCCTGCTCGGCCAGGGCCGTCAGGGACGTTGTCAGGTAGGGAAGCGGGGCGAACAGCGCGATGGCCACCGCGCTGAGCGCAAACCACCAGGCGGCGGCGTGGCCCCGGCCGCGGGCGGGGCCGGTGGAAGAGGCCAGGGTGGACATCGGGTGCCTCCGGGACGGGTTCAGGGGGCGGGTTCTGAGCAGGCTTGGAG
>NZ_UBIZ01000240.1:0-15602 GCF_900465275.1 Parafrankia sp. Ea1.12
GCCCCAGCCCCGCCACCACCGCTGCCGCCGCTGCCCGCGCCAGCGCCGCTGCCACCGCTGCCACCGCCAGCGCGGCTGCCAGCGCCGTCACCGACGCCTCCGGACCCGGCGCGGGCCGCCGCCGAGGCCAGTCCTGGCTCCCGCGCCTCCCCGCCGGAGGCACCACGCCCGGACCGGCTCACCGCCTCGGCGCGCGCCCCGCGCCCCGCGCCGGCCGTGCCCTCGACGGCGTCCACTCCAGAAGTGTCCGTTCCGACGAGACCGGCTCCAACGGCATCGGCTGCGGCGGCATCGCGCTCGACGGCCTCGCCCTCGATGGTCTCGCTGACGACGGCACCGGCGACGAACGTGCCGGCGACGGCGACAACCGTCCGCGGACCGGCGGGCTCCCCCGCCCTGGGCGCGCCCTCTCCGACGTCGCCCGCGGTCCCGGCGCGACGCGCCCGGCGCAGCAGCAGCGCGTCCGGATGGCCCGCGTTGGCGAGCCGGACCTCCCCG
Organism: Parafrankia sp. Ea1.12; assembly: GCF_900465275.1. NCBI lineage: Bacteria > Bacillati > Actinomycetota > Actinomycetes > Frankiales > Frankiaceae > Parafrankia > Parafrankia sp. Ea1.12. Next base: position 499 of record NZ_UBIZ01000240.1, read on the forward strand.
CTGGCGGGGTCGACCACCGCGACCACCGCGGTCGCGAACATCTCGTCGGTCTCCCCGAGGCTGTCGACGACCCACTCGATCGCCTGGCCGGGATCGGCGCCCCGGGTCAGCGCGGCGTCGAGGAGCTGCTTGAGGCGCAACGCGAAGACACCGGCCACGGCGCCATGGCCGGAGACGTCACCGACCACGATCCCGACCCGTCCGTCCGGGAGCTCGAAGGAGTCGTACCAGTCGCCGGCGAGCTCGCCCTGCGCCGGGTCGACCCGTCCCCGCAGCACCAGCCCAGGCGCCCGCAGCACGGACGGTGTGAGCGCGTCACGCAACGCGACCACCGCCGGCCCCTGCTGGGCGAGGGCCTCCCATGACCGCTCGTTCTGCCGCACGAGCCGGACGAGCTGCGCGCGCATCGCCTCGATGTTGCCGGCGAGCTCGACGATCTCCTCCGGCCCGACCTCGGGGATCCTGGTGTCGTACCGGCCGGCAGCGACGGCGTTCACCGCCCGGCGCAGGGCGTCGATGGGGCGCAGCAGCCACCTGCGCAGCACGGTCAACACCGTGAGTACCACGCCGAGAATCACAAACGCGGCGCTCGCCAGTGAGCTGAGGAGGAGGACCGCGGCGCTCTCCAGCCGCCCGGACGCCGTGGTCTGCTCGTTGTCGATCGCTATCCCGAGATCCGCCACCCGGCCGCGCAGCTCGTTGAAGCGCACCCTGCCGCCGGCCTTTTCGATGTTCCGCGCGATCTGGACGTCGCCGACCTCCATCGCGGCGACCTCGGGTTCGGCGACATCACTGCGCCACGCCTGGTAGGCGGCCTCGATCTCGGCGGTGCCCTGGATGAGGTCGGGGAACTCGGCCAGCAGTTGCTGTAGCCGGTTCATCTGCTGGGGAATCGTGCGATCGGACTCGATGTACGGGCCGAGGAAGCTCGGCTCCTCGGTGATGAGATAGCCGCGGACGGCGCTCTCCTGGTCGACGAAGTCGGCGAGCAGAAGAGCGGTGGTCGTCGCCGCCGGGTCGAGCCGCTCGCCGCGCTCGGCGGCCGCGTTGTTCGCGCGCAACGCGGCGAACACGGCGAGCGCGAGCATCACGGCTACGGCGATCGTGGAGATCGTGACGAGCACGCGGATACCGCTGCGCAGACCCGCCGTCTCACCCACCCGTCACTCCTCCGGCGCACGACCGCGGTGATCCCGGGGGTGTCCCCGGCGAGGCCGTCCCGCCACGACGCACTGTCCTCAGGAGACATTGTCGTCCAGGTCGGGAGACGCCCATCCAGCGGCCATCCGATCAGCAACGCCGGGGCACCAGATCCCGACATCGTTCGGTGTCGACCTCCGGTAGTTCCGGTGTCGGGTATGCATGGTTGGCATGCGTAATCATGGTGCCGGGCAGCGGGTGGGGGCCGGGAGCCGGCACACCTCCGACCGTCGGCACGCCGGGCATCGGCGAGACATCGGCCGGGCATCGGGCAGACGGTGGTGGTCCGCGCGGGACACCGCGCGCGGTAGCCGTCAACGGCGCGGGCCCACGCGTTCGGGCTTCGGCCGCCGGGATCCGGCTCGACGCGGGCCACTGTGGTAACGGTGCGCTCGCACACCCCAACCGATCGTGATCACCAACAGGGCACCGAGGAGGGACCCGACGACCGCCCGTGACGTGGGCTCGGCGCCCGCCGGGTGGGCGAGCACGACCTGACCGACGGCTCCGCCGAGCAGCGCGCCGAGGACGCCCAGCACGGAGGCCGTCCCCAGCATCAGCGGGCGGCGGCCGGGAAGGACCGCTCGGGCCGCCACCGCCGCGAGCATCCCGAGCACGAACGAGGTGAGCACGAACCAGAGCACCGATCGCCCCCCGCCGGCCGCCGCCCGCCCCGGATGGGCCCTGGGCGAACCACGATCACACTGAGATACCCTGCCAACACGTTCGGGAACCAAGCGTGGCGGACGTCCCCCGCCGGGATTTCGTCCTTTCTGGTGGTCCCACCCGATTCGCACGGCGGGCACGGCCGGGGTTCGGCCCCGGACTCCTCGTCTCGACAGGACACCGCCAGGAACGTTCGGCTACCGTGCGTTCGTTCGAGTAACCGAGCAGAAAGAGCGGAACCCACCGGCGCGACTGGTGGTTACCTGTCGTCACCCGACTGTTTCGTCAGTGCAGGCCGTGTGGTGGTGAGGAACCGCGGCGCGGTGAGGAGCATCAGCCCCGGCGGAAGACGCCTCGCGTTCCGCCGGCCCAGGCACGGTCACTCGAACCCGGTCCCGGCACGGCCGTCCGCGGCCGTGCCCATCCCGTGGGCGTACCGCCCTCCTCGTCGCCGTTCGGCGACCATGACGTCCACTCGCCCGAAGGAGATCATTCCGACGATGCCGACGACGACCTCATCAGGCACGCGATGACGGCGAGCACGCCCGCCGAGCCGGCGCGTCGCCAGGCCGCCCCGTCCGACACCGGGCGGGGCGGGGCGACGTCGACCGTCCCGTCCGACACCAGGCGGCGGGGCGGGGCGACGTCGACCGCGCCCGCCCGCGGCCGGCACCGTGGCTCGCGGCCGGTGCCGTCCGACACCGCGGTCTGGACCCGCGGCCTGTCCAAGCGGTACGGCGAACGCCGCGTCGTGGATCACCTGGACCTCCGCGTTCCCGTCGGCGCCCTCTCCGGCTTCGTCGGACCGAACGGCGCCGGCAAGTCGACGACGCTGCGGATGCTGCTGGGCCTGGTCCGCCCGACCGAGGGCCAGGCCTACGTCCTCGGCGAGCCGGTGAGCGCGCCCGATCAGTACCTCGACCGGACCGGGGCGATGATCGAAGGGCCGACGTTCCATCCGGGCCTGTCCGGTCGGCGCAATCTCGACCAGCTCGCCCTGCTGCGCGGACTCGGCCGATCCCACCGGGCGGGCGGAGCCAGCAGGCACGGAGCGGTTGGTGCGGGAGCGGCCGGCCCCGGCCGGCGGGGCCGGCGCGATCGGGTGGCGGAGGTACTCGACCAGGTCGGCCTCTCCACCCGGGCCGACGACCGGTTCAGCACCTATTCCCTGGGGATGAAGCAGCGGCTCGGTATCGCGGCGGCGCTGCTACCGAACCCGGACCTGCTGATCCTGGACGAGCCGACGAACGGGTTGGACCCGGCCGGCATCCGGGAGATCCGCACGTTGCTGCGGGATCTCGCCGGCACGGGGATGACGGTCTTCGTGTCCAGCCACCTGCTCTCGGAGGTGGAGCAGATCTGCGACCACCTGGTGATGATCAGGAACGGCCGGATGCTGTTCCAGGGGCATGTGGCCGAACTCCTGGCGGCCGAGGACCCGCGCATCCTGATGGTGCCCGAGCGCGATGACGACGCCGTCCGGCTCGCCGGGGTGCTGGGCGCGGCCGGGCTGCGCATAGAGATCGAGATGGCCGGCGGGTCACGGCCCATGCCGGCGATGGTCGAACGGCACCCGGTGGTCGTCGCGCACGCGCCCGAAGGGCTGGCGCCGGACATCAACCGGCTGGCCATGCGGGCCGGGATCACCCTGCGGTCGATCCGGACGCACCGGCCGAACCTGGAGGAGACCTTCCTCAAGGCGACGGGGGACGTCGACGGTGACCTGACGATGCGAGGTGGTGCCACATGATCGACGCTTTCCGCTCCGAGTGGGTACCGCTGCTGCGCCGGCGGTTCCTGGTCGGCACTCTCGTCGCCGTCGCGGCCGTCGCCGCGCTGGGCACGGCGCTGACGATCTTCTCGGCGGGCCGCACCGACTTCGACGGCGATCCGGTGTCGGTCGCGATGCTCGCCGCGCCGTCCGGGGTCATCGAGGGCCTGGAGGCGGTGACGATCCTGCTGGGTGTGGTGGCGCTGTCCGTCACCGCCTCGGCGATCGCCGGCGAGTACTCCCATGGGACGCTGCGCAACCAGCTCGTCGCGCAGCCGCACCGGTTGCGGCTGCTGGCCGGCAAGGTGCTGGCGCTGGTGGTCTTCCTCGTGCTCGTGGTCACCGTGTCCGCGCTGGTCACGGTGGGGCTGTCGTTCGCCCTGGCGCCGTTGAACAACATCCCGACCGACGCGTGGCTGTCCCTTCCCGGGCTGGCCGAGTTCGGGAAGGGCCTGGCCAACGTGGCGTTCGGCACCCTCGGCTACGCCGCCGTCGGGGCGCTCGCGGCCGTGGTGCTGCGCTCCCCCGCCGCGGCGATCGCGGTCGGGGTCGCCTACGCCCTGCCGGTCGAGATGCTGGTGTCCCGGATCTACGCCCCGGCCGGCGGGTGGCTGCCGGCGCACCTGATGGAGATCGTGGCCGTCGGCGGCAACGGGTACACGACCGCGTACTCCGCCGCGGGCGTGCGGGTGCTGGTGTTCTGCGGGCTGGCCGCGGCGGTCACGGCGGTGCTGTTCCGCCGCCGGGACGTCACCGCCTGACGACCAGGGCGCCGGCCCGCGCGCCGGCCCGCCCGTCCGACCGCACCGGAACCGCCCGGCGCGCGGGCCGGCGCTCACTCGCGGAGCAGCACGTCCAGGTTCACCCGCAGCAGCCACTGGTCCAGCTTGAACGGCGGGTAGGGCCAGCGGATGCCGTCGAGCACCATCTGGTTCACCGGCAGCCACAGCACGCGGCGCCGCGCGTCCACCGCCCCCCGCCGGATCCCGACGTACCGGGTCGCCGGCCCGCGCAGGTGGTCCAGGCCGACGTCCACCGGGTCCAGGGTCCGGAAGGTCATCCGGCTGCCCCGGCCCGCCGGGCGCACCGCCGTCACTAAACCGTCCAGGCCGGCGAGGAGCACCGTCCCGGTCGTCGGGTCGACGGTCAGGCTGCGCACCAGCCCGCCGCGGTCGGTGTTGGCGACGAGGAAGTCCGGCCGGTTGTCCTGGCCCCAGGTCGCGACCGGCCAGTTGCCGGTGGCCGGGGTCCGGGTGACCAGGCCCCGCTCGCGCCCGAGCTTCGGGTAGACCGCGAGGCGGTCGGCGCGCAGCCCGTCGGCCTTCGTCCGGGCCACGTAGAGGGTGCCGTCCGCGCCGAAGCCCGCGGTCTCCATCCGCGAGCCGTCCTGCACGGCGCGCACCGCGGTGCTGCGCGGGATGATCCGGCCGGTCGACGCCTGGTACGAGAACTCCTGGATCGGGAACGGATGCGTGACGTAGTCGGCGCCCCGGCAGTCGCTGATCAGGACGAAGCGCTCGTCGTCGGCCTCGCTGGTCGGGTCGGCGACGACCTCCCGCGGGTTGACCACCACCTGTACGCCCAGCGGCCGGACCTGCGGGTACTGCCAGTACGCGCGGACGCGGCCGTCGAGGTCGAGGACCATGAGCGCGCCGTTCTCCGTCCCGCCGTAGCCGGTACCGAGGTACTGGGCGACGACCAGGTGCCCGCTGCGCGGGAGCCTGGCGATGGACGCGGGGCCGCGCGGCGAACGCGGCTGCCCCTGGTAGATGACGGGGAAGGCGGTGGCGGCGATGTGCGGCTCGAGGGTGCCCGCCAGGGCGTCGGCGGTGCGCGACAGCCCCGGGTCGTAGCGCCACGCGCCGCCCGGGCCGCCGCGGCGCAGTTGCCCGAAGGCCGGCAGCTGGCCGTAGGTCCGCACGTCCCAGTTGTAGTAGGGCATCAGCGAGGTGAAGACGGCCCGCTCGCCCTCCTCCCCTGCCGGCGCGGGCACCACGATGACGTCCGAGACGTCGCCGCCGCCGATGCCGGCGAAGGCGGGGTCGGCGCGCGGCTGCGCCTCCCTGCCGGTGGAGGACGGGATGACCAGGCGGGTGAAACGGCGCCCCTCCGGCTCGAACAGGCCGAGCTCCATGCCGGTCCCGGTGAGCTTCGACTGGTCGTCGGTGAACGGCGTCGTGCCGATGAAGACCGTTCCGTCCGCCGCGACCGCCGACATGAACCCGGCCTGCCCGGGGCCGAATCCCCAGCCAGGCACGTCGACGACGTCGATCCTGGACGCGGAGCCGAGATCACCGAACGTGCCCGGCGCGCCGAAGATCGTCAGCAGGTCCTCGGGGATCTCCTTGAGCGAGCCGGGGGGCAGGGACGGAGCCGCGGTGGCCCCGCCCACCGGCGTGGACGCGTGCGGCGACGGCAGCCACGACGGCGGGCCGGAGCCGTCGTCGAGCAGGCGCCACGCGGCCGCCCCGGCGGCGGACAGCGCGCCGAGGCCGGCCACGCCGGCGATCAGCCGCCGGCGGGTGAACGCCGGAGCGGGAGCGCCCGGCCGGCCGGAGCGGGGCCTCCCGAGATCGTTGGTGGCGTCCGGGTCGAGCTCGGCCGCGTCGGTCCGGTCGGCCGCGTCGGTCGGGTCCGGCATCAGATGCGGGCGGCCCTGGGACGGAAGACGATCGTGTTGACGTAGCTGTCCCCGGTGCCCTCGGCGACGGCGCGCAGGTACCCGTGCTGGGCGACGGCCTCCATCCCGCGCTGGTGACCGACCAGGTCGAAACCCTCGAGCCGGTGCCACACCCCGTCGAGGTGGAAGGTGCCCTCGTAGCCCCAGCTCGCCAGCAGGTCGAGGGTGTCGGCGGCCGGCGACCGCGCGTCCTCCACCTCGACGACCAGCACCGGCCGGAACCGGCGCACCAGGCCCTCGGCGCCGCGCAGGACGGCCAGCTCGTGCCCCTCGACGTCAACCTTGATCAGGCCGACGTCCCGCAGGTCGAGCGAGTCCAGCCGGATCGTCTCCACGTCGACGGCCCGGCCCTCGGCGGCGGAGGCCCCGGCCGCGTCACGGCCGGTCGGACGCAGCAGCGAGGCACGCCCCTCGGTGCCCCGGCCGCCCGGGGGCAGCCACAACCGTGCCGTCCCGGCCGTGTCCGACGCCGCCTTCGGCACCACGGTCACGTTGGACGGCGCCGTCCTGGCCACGAAGTCGGCCAGCTCCGGGTTGGCCTCGACGGTCACCACCGACCGGGCCACCCTGGACAGCCAGTATGTCCACGGGCCGTACCAGGCACCCACGTCGACCGCGGTCTGGTGCGGGTCGACGAACATGCGGACCTGGCTCAGGATCGGCTCGAAGCGGCGGTGGGCGTAAGCGATGGCCGAGGCGAAGACCTTGTCGGGGATGCGCTCGGCGAGGGAACTGGTCAGGGCCACGGATACTCCGTTCGGACGGCCCGCCGGAGGGCGGGTCGCGATGGGCCTCCGGCCCGCCGTCCGGCGGGCTGCTTCGGGCCTTGGTGGGAACGTTCGCCGGGCACGGACGCCCGGCACGGGTGGGCGCTGGCTGCCGGCGACGCGGCGAGCGGTGCGGCGAGCGGTGCGCTGTCAGGTGTCACCAGACGCCGACGGGCTGTGCCTCCCCGCCGGGAGGATGCTGACCCGGAGGGACCGTACCCGCCTCGCCGGTGGCGGCGGCCGGCGCCGTGGCGGCCCGCGCGTCGGCGCGGTGCAGGCGGTGTACCAGGGCCCCGAGGACCAGCGCCGTCATGGCATGGCAGGCGAGCCCGGCCAGCGAGGTCCGCATCGGGTCCCCGCCGGCGAGGCCCAGCGCCGCCGCCGTGACGACGGCACACACCGTCAGGACCGCGACGACCTGCCGCTGGGCCGCGCCGAGCAGGTAGGTGGTGAACATCAGCGTCACGGCCAGGCAGGTCATGCCGAGCGCGAGCACGGACAGTGAGGAGGCCGCGCCTGCGAGGTCGGGTCCGAAGACCATCGACAGCAGCGGCCTGGCGGCCACCGAACCGAGGGCGGCGAGCAGCAGCCCCGGGGTGACGACGAACGCGAGCGCCACCGCCAGCACCGGGGCCGTGCCGTGCCCGGCGGCCCGCCTGCGCGCCGCCTCGGGCAGCAGGAAGTTCGCCACCGCCAGGCCGATGAACACCGGGATCTTGCACGCCGTCGAGATCGCCGCGTAGGCGCCGGCCCCGTCGTGGTCCAGCCAGCCGACGATCACGACGTCCATGTTCTGCAGCAGCGCGAGCGGGACGAGCGCGCCGAGCGCGACCCAGGTGTCGGCCAACAGCCCGCTGCGGCCGGACCGCGTCGGCCCGGGGATGAGCAGCGGGCCGGTGGCGGTCAGCGGGCGAGGCCCGGACACAGCCGTGTCCGGGGCCCCGTCGGGGCCCGGGGCCTGCTCACCGAGGGCCGGCGCACCGCCGGAACGGACCGGCCCGGTGAACGTCACTCGGCTGTCCGGTGCTCCGGTGGAGGGTGGTGCCGCCGCGGGGGGCTTCGCGGCCCTCGCCGGGCGCGGGACCTTCGCGACCCCCAGTCGGGCGTGCTCGGCGCCGAGCGCGATGCCCAGCACCAGCCCGAGCCCCGCGCCGTTGACCCCCAGGCCCGCGCCGACGAAGGCGACGATCAGCCCGATCCGCAGCGCCGCCTCGACCACGAAGTTGACCGCCAGGCGCGGATAGGCCCCCCGGGCCTGGAGCACCCCGCGCTCGACGCACAGCAACGTCCACACCGCCGCGCCGATCACGGCCTCGGCGACGGCCAGCGGGTGGGCGTAGGAGAGCAGGGCCGCGGCCGGCCGGCACAGCAGCACGGCGGCGGCCGACGCGGCGACCACACCGATGCCACAGACACCACGCAGGCGCCTGATCCAGGCCCGCTGGGCGCGCCGGCTGTCGCCGTCATCGGCGGTCTCCCGCTGCACGACGGCGATGAGCAGCGCGTTGCCGACCACCGAGAGGATCATGAAAATGCTGACCTGGACGACCACCGCGCCGTACCGGGCCGGGTCGAGCACCCGCGCGAGCACCAGGTTCATGAACAGGTTGAGACCGTTCACGAGGACACCCGCGACCGCCAGCGCCGCCGGGCCGGCCAACATCCCGGCGATCATCGCCCGGGAGCGCGTCGCCATCTGCCTCTTCCTGGGTCCGTGTTCCTGGGTCCGTGCGTTCCTGCCGCGGTCGGTGCTCCGCGCTGGTTGGTACTCCGCGCCGGTCGAGGCGGGCCACCGGCTGGCGGGCGGAATTGCCGGTAATCGTACGACCACACACAACGGGCCGTCGCGGGCGGCGGTCCCGTAGCGCCCCCCGAAGGTGGGGGGCGGCCGGCCAGTAGGTTTGCGCCGCGAGACCTCCAGCGATGGGAGACATCCGGTGACCACAGCCGCGCCCCGGCCCGTTCACGCCCTCACCGGGCGTCACCTGGTCTTCCTCAACTGGCGCGACAACGCCCATCCGCAGGCCGGCGGGGCGGAGCTGTTCTGCCACTCGGTCGCGGAGCGGTTCGCCGCTGCCGGCGTCCGCGTCACCCTGCTCACCTCCCGCCCACCGGGCGCCGCCGCCGCGACCACGGACGGCGGGGTCGCCGTGCGCCGCGGCGGGGGCACCTTCGGGGTGTACCCGTCGGTGCTCGCCCGGCTGGCGCGGATGGTCCGCTCCGGGGAGCGGGTCGACGCCGTCGTCGACTGCCAGAACGGCATCCCGTTCTTCAGCCCGCTCGTGCTGCCGAGCCGGATTCCGGTGGTGCAGGTGCTGCACCACGTCCACCAGAAGCAGTTCCCGCTGTACTTCCCGCGGCCGGTGGCGCGGATCGGCCAGCTGCTCGAGACCCCGGGCAGCCGGTGGGTCTACGGCCGCCGGCCGGTGGCCGTGGTCTCGCCGTCCACCAGGGACGAGGCCCGTGGGGTGCTGGCGCTGCCCGGGGCCCGGTTCCTCGTCCCGAACGGCGTCACCATCGCCGACGGTGATGGTGACGCCGGCGGCGATGCCGTCGCCTCCGGCGGCGCGGGCGGGACGGACGGCCCGTTCGGTACCGAGGGCGCCATCGGGGCGAGGGCGGCGGCGCCCACGATCGTGTGTGTGGGCCGGCTCGTCCCGCACAAGCGCCTGCACCTGCTGATCGAGGCGCTGCCCGTGCTGGTCGGGCGGCACCCGGGCCTCAGCCTGCACCTCGTCGGCGACGGGCCGGACCGCCGCCGCCTCGCCGACATCGCCGCCCGGTTGATGCTCACACAGGGCGACGGCTCGTCGGACGCGACCGTGCGCTGGCACGGATTCGCGGCTCCCGAGGTCCGCGACGCCGTTCTGGCGTCGGCCTGGCTGACGGTGAACCCCTCCCACGGCGAAGGATGGGGCCTGTCGGTACTCGAGGCGAACGGGATGGGGGTACCGGCGGTCGCGTTCCGGGTTCCGGGACTGCGCGACTCCGTCCGCGACGGGGTGACCGGCTGGCTGGTGGACGAGCCCGGGCAGCTCGCCGACGCGGTCGACCGCGCGTTGACCCTGCTCGCCGACCCGGCGCGGGCCGGGGAGATCCGCGCGGCCGCGCGGGCGTGGGCCGGCGGCTTCAGCTGGGACACCAGCGCCGATCTGCTGGCCGCCGTCATCGGCTCCGAGCTCGACCGGCTCGCCGGGGCCGGCGCGGGCGGCCGCTCGGCCGGGGGCCCGGGCGAGCCTCCGGCCCGGCACGCGCCGGCACGCCCACTCGCCGCCCGCCCGCCGCGGGACCGGCGGCGCCGCGACGACCAGGCGACCTGGGTCGAGTTCGATCTGGCGCCGGGTGCGGAGGTTCCCGTGCTGCGCCGGACCGATCTGGTCTTCGAGATCGCCCCGGAATCCGGTGCGGCCGGCCCGGAGCCGGGGCTGCCGGGCCCGGGGCGCCGGTTCGTCGCGCTGTTCTACGGGGCCGACAGCACCGGGGCCCGCACCGCGCTGGCCCGTCGCGGGCTGCGGCCGGCGCAGCGGCCCCGCGCGGCCACCGGCGAGGACCTGCTCCTCGCCGCCACGCACGCCGGCCCGAACCGCGCCAGCGCCAGCGCCGCCGGCGGCGGCGGCGTACGGCTACGGGACATGGCCGGCTGAGCCGTCCGAGGTCGGTCCGGGTGATGCGGGCCGGGCCGGCTCGGCACGGCGCAGCGCGAGTGCGGCGACCGTCGCGGCGAACGCCAGCGATCCGAGGGTCTGGGCCTGCCAGCCGAACGCGCCCTCGCCCGAGAACGGAATGCTGTCGGGGCTGACCGCGACGGCGATGCCGGAGCCGACCATGCCAGCCACCGCCAGCACGCCGAGCATCACCGGGAACCGCCGACCGACGAGGACCAGGACCGGTACCGCGAGCGCCAGCCAGCCCGCTACCAGGAACACCGCGGCTGTCGCCAGCGCCATCCCCGCCCAGGCGCCCGGAACGCGGGTGAGCAGCCCGACCAGCGGGACGCGCCCCGGCTCGAGGCCCAGCGGGTACCCGTCGGGGTCGGAGCGGCGCCGGAGCCGGTGCCGGCCCGGGACGGCCGCCAGGACGATCAGGAGAACGACCAGGGCGAGCCCGATGAGCAGGTTGCGCCGGTACTCCTGGCCGGGAAGGTTCTCGATCACGACCGTGCCGGCGGCCCCCGCCGGCACGATCCAGCCCTGCGCCCAGCCGTCGAGCCGGACCGCGGTGAGCGGCTTCCCGTCCAGGGTCGCCGTCCAGGACGCGTTCGCGTTCTCCCGCACCGACACGAAGGACCTGGCGCCGGCGCCGATCTCGATCGTCCGCCGCTCGGCGCCCCACTCCCCGATCCGGGTCGTCCGTGGCTTCTCCGTGCTGGTCGCGGCGGTGGTGCCGACCAGGCTGAGCGAGTCGACGAGCATCGTCGACTGGCCGAGGTCGACGGTGATCAGGTGCTGACCCGGGTCCAGGGTGATCTGGTGGCCCTCCGAGCACAGGCTGATGCGGAACGGCCGCGCGGTGGCGAGGTCGCTGTATTTGCCCTCGACCTGGATGTCGTGGCGGACTCCGTCGATCGTCAGGGCCGGCCCCTGGCCACATGGGATGACCAGCGGATCGTCGGAGGAGTCGACTTCGGCGCCGGCCGGCGGCGGGAGGGCGCTCGCGGTGCCGGTGAGGGTGAAGGTGAGGCGGCGGGGCACCTCGAACCGCCGGGAGAGCGTGATCTCCTCGGATCCGCCGAAGGGCTGGAGCGGGTCGACCCTGGTCCGCTCGAAGGAGTAGGCGACCAGCCCCTCGTCCGGTGCCTGGAACTCGTCGACCATGTCGGCCGGGGCCTGGGCGTACCGCTGGAACCGCACGCCGGGGATCTCGATCTCGCGCAGGCCGGCCCCGAGGACGGGGTCGGTCTCCCGGCTGACCTTGTCGAAGGTGATCCTGTACCAGCGGCTCATCCCCGGGGGCACCGCCAGCCGCTGGATGTCCTCGATCGGCGAGACCCGGGTGACTGCCGACCCACGCTCGGTGGTCACCCGCAGCGCCTCGACCTCCGGGCGCCAGCCGCCCTCCTGCAGCAGCCGGATGTCGATGTAGGGCACGGACATCTCGCGGCCGACGTCGAGCTGGATCCACTGTCCCTGGGAGGTCGCGCCCTGACGGCGCCGCGCCGTCCAGGAGGTCGAGGTCTGCCCGTCGACGGCCGCGGACGGCGCGAAGTCGGGAGCCGCGAGCAGGTCGTAGCCGTAGGAGGAGGCCTGCACGGACATCCCGTCGGCGTAGCCGGCGACGGTCTGGTGACCGACCACCGGCCGGTCGACCCACTGGCTCGGCGCGCCGGGCCGGCCGGCGACGGTCTCGTCCGGGCCGAGCAGGTAGGACGCCGAGTCGTGCACGATGCCGAAGGTGTAGTCACGGCGGGTGTTGGTGTCGGTGACGGCCCAGGCCGTCGTGGGCGTGACGACCTGGGACGCCGGCGGAGGATCGGCGATGGGCGCCCGCGTGATCGCGGTGTCGTCGGCCGCGCCGGCCGCCGTGCCGCCGGCGGGGCGGTCCGGCTCGGCGAGGTCCCCGGCCAGCACCACGGCTCGATCGGCGCTGAGCAGCCCCTGGCCGGCGAGCTGCACGGTGGCCTCGGGGCCGCCGGAGACGACGACCCCGGTGTCGACCGGGTAGGCCTGGACCATGCTGGCTCCCCCGGGCACCGTCCAGATCTCGATCGCCGGGACCTTCTCGGCGGACTCGCTCAGGGATTCGACGAGCCGGGCCTTGGCGGTGGTGCGGGCCTGGACCTCGGGCCCGAAGGACGCCGCCCGGACCAGGCCCGAGCTCTCCAGCGAGCGGTGTAGCTGGTCCGTCGACGGCGGGATGTCCCAGTCCTTCTGCTCGATGTCGTTACGCACGAGCACCTGGCCGACCCCCGCGCGGGCCAGCGTCACCCCGAGCCCGGGGGTGGAGCCGGTGGCCATCATGTGTTCGATGCCGTCCATCAGGCGGGTCGTCCCGACACCGCCCAGCGGGATGATGTTGCGCACCCCCCAGGGGGTGCGGGCGAGCCACTGCAGCGGCTCGTCGAGGGGGCGGCCCCACTGGTACTCGCCGAACGGGGCGCCCGGCAGGACAAGGGCCCGCCCGCCCTCGGGATGGTCCGCGAGCCAGTCGGCCGCCTGGGCCCAGTAGTCCGGCACCTTCGTGAAGGGGCGGGGCTGCAGGCCCTGGCCACGCAGCATCGGTGCCATCCCGGCGACCAGCGTCCCGACCGTCACCAGGATGGCCAGCACCGGGACGAGCCTGCGCCGATCATCGCCGGCGCCCTCCGCGCCGCGCCGTGCCCTGCCCGCGGGCCCGGCGTCCTCAGGCGGGCCGGCGGCGCCGGCCCGGACCGCGCCGGGACGCCACGAGAGGGCCACGCCGAGCAGGTGCGCGAGGCCCAGCGCCAGCGGCAGCCGGACGACCGGCTGGAACTTGTAGACATTGCGCAGGAACCCGAACGGCTCGGTCAGCAGCGAGCGGACGCCGTCCGCGAGCGGGCTGCCCGGCTGGCCCGGGTAGGCCGCCGCCACCGCCACCACCCCGACGGCGAGCGTGACGAGCAGGAAGCGGCGGGCTGGGAGATCCCGGCGGACCAGGCCGGCGAGACCGAAGGCGGACACCACCGCCGAGGCGACGACCGCCAGCGGGGTGCTCACGTACTCCTGGGCCGCCGGCAGCCAGGGGGTCGGCAGCGAGAGGTAGGCCATCCAGTCCGCGGCGCCGCGCAGCGTCTCACCGACCGAGGTGGTTCCCGTCGTGGTGTCGGCGGTCTCGGTGAAGGGGAGGAAGTTCAGCCCGTAGCGGCCCTGGACGGCCAGCGCGAGCATCCACCAGGCGCACGCCAGCACCACGCACACACACCACCATGCCCGCAGTGCCCAGGCCCGCCGTGTCGCGCCCGCGAACACCAGGACGACGGCCGGGCAGAGCAGCACACACAGCGTGACGGTCGCGTTGATACCACCGGTGCACAGCACCGCCAGCCCCGACAGGGCCGCGGCGCGCCGCGGCGACAGACGCGCGGCGGCCAACTCCCGGGCCCGCTCCCCGGTGTCGTCACGGTGGCCCGTGTCCGCCCCGCCGGCGCCGTCGGGGCGCAGCGCGAGGATCAGCGGCAGGGTGATCCAGGGCAGCATCGCCGCCCCGACCATCGCCACGGACGTCGCGCCGACCTTGCCGAGGAACATGGGCGACAGGGCGTAGCTCAGGCCGGCCAGGAACCGGGCGCTCGGCCGACCGATCCCGAGCGCCTCGGCGAGGCGGACCGTGCCCCAGGCGGCGGTGGTGAGCAGCACCGCCATCCACAGCCGCTGGGTGATCCACGGCGGCACGCCGAGCAGGTTCCCCAGCCCGAAGAAGGGGCCCATCGGGAACAGGTAGCCGGCGTACTGGTTCGGCAGGAAGCCGAAGTCGGACGTCGAGTTCCACAGGTGCGTGGCCGCCGACATGAACCGCCACGGCTCGAGCGGGACGTCGAGCTTGGTGTCGGCTGTCAGCTTCCCCGGTGCCTGGAGGAGGAACAGCAGGACGAAGCCGGCGAACATCGCCAGCAGCGGCCGGCGGGAGGCCCGGCCGGGCGCCGCGCGGGGGCGGTCGGACCGTGACCGGCCCGCCCCGCGGAGGCCGCGGGCAGGGGCTCCCGCGGACGTGTGATCGGCGGCCGGGTCGGTCGGACCCGGGCGGACGGCGTGTCCGGCCGGCGAGGAGGAGATGGGAGGCTCCAGGCGGTAGTCGGGATTGGCCCGACCTTCATACAACCTCGCACCGACAGGGCTGGGGACCGGTGCGGCCGGCGGGAGCCGGTGACGCCCGGGCGGCGGCCGGTTCCCGCGGCGGCGCGACCGGGCCCGGGCAGGCTCCGCTGGTCACGGTGCGGGCGCAGGACCGGGGATCTCACCGCGGGAGGGCGACGGGGTGAACCGCCCGGTCCCGTGCGCCACGCTCACGGCTGGAACCGCGGGAGCGGGACGCGGCATGGGGCGGGGCACCGCGGGGGGTCTCT
>NZ_UBIZ01000242.1:0-13016 GCF_900465275.1 Parafrankia sp. Ea1.12
GTTCCACCCCTACGCGCTACCCGCGCACCCCCGCCCGCGCACCGCTCCGCACCGCGCTCGTCCCCGCCTCACCCGCATCCCGCATCCCGCATCCCGCATGCCATCCGCGCGCCCCGGCTCACCCCGGACGGCCCACGCCACCCGGCCCAGCGCGCACGGCACACGGCTGGGCGGCCATCGGTGGGGTACGGCCAGGCCGGTGGAGTCGTCACACCGACGTGACAGGGCGGAGGGCACCGCGCTCCCCGAACTTCGAAAGCTCACGCCCGCCGGGCGGACGTCGTTGGGCCCGGAGCACAGGGGTGAGCGAGGCGGGGTGAAACAATGGAAACGCAAAAGCGCCAACCTAAGAAGGTTGGCGCTCGCGATTATTTGTAACGTAGCCCCGACCGGATTCGAACCGGCGCTACCGCCTTGAGAGGGCGGCGTCCTGGGCCGCTAGACGACGGGGCCAAGACTGTCTGTGTGTCTCGTTCAATATACAGCATCGTGGTGCATCTTGTGCAGCTGGGGTACCAGGACTCGAACCTAGACTAACGGAGCCAGAATCCGTTGGGCTGCCAATTACCCCATACCCCATGGGGCCCTCGCGGGCGATGCCTACTGTACCCCATCGGCGACCGCGGTCCACACGAGGGGTGGGCGCGGGGCGAGTCGTCCCATCCGAGCCGTTCGCACCCCCGGAGCAGGCCCGCGACACCACCCCAACCCCAGAACCGAACATCCCCGTCCCCACCCAGCACACCGCCATCACGGCCAAATGCGTGGCGGGCTCGGGGCCCGGGGCTCCGGGCGGCGGGAACCCCGGGATTCGAGGCCGGGACGACCGGGGGCGGGAGCGGCCTGGTCGCGGCCGTGGCCTGGTTATCGGGTGGTCACGGGGTTCGTCAGGGTTCCGATGCCGTCCACCGTGACGGCTACGGTCTGGCCGGCGCGCATCGGGCCGACTCCGGCCGGGGTACCGGTCAGCAGGACGTCTCCCGGGAGCAGGGTCATCGCGCGGGACATGAACGCCACCAGCGCCGGGACGTCGTGCAGGAGGAGTTTGGTCCGCGAGTCCTGGCGGACCTCGCCGTCCAGCGTCGTCCGGATGACCCGGTCGGACGGGTCGAGGTCCGTCTCGATCCAGGGGCCGATCGGGCAGAAGGTGTCGTGGCCCTTGGCGCGGGTCCACTGGCCGTCCGTCGCCTGCTGGTCGCGAGCGGTCACGTCGTTCGCGCAGGTGAAGCCGAGGACGACGGACAATGCGCGTTCCGCCGGCACGTCACGGCAGAGCCGGCCGATGACGACGGCCAGCTCGCCCTCGTAGTCGACCCGCTCGCTGTCGGGCGGCAGCACGATCGGGTCCCCGGGGCCGGCCACACTCGTGGACGGCTTCAGGAACAGGACGGGACTGGTCGGGGCCTCGCCGCCCATCTCCCGTGCGTGGTCGGCGTAGTTCTTCCCGATACAGAGAATCTTGCTGGGCAGCACGGGGGCCAGCAGCCGTACCTCCGCCAGCGGTCGCCGCACCCCGGTGAAGGTGAAGGGCGCGAACGGATGCGGTGTGATCCCGGCAACAATGGCGGTTCCGTCCGCCACGGAGCCTTCCACCACTCCGAATGCCGGCTCGGACCCGTCGGTGTACCTCGCTATGCGCACTCCGCGACCGTACCGACCGAACGCGGGAATCGGGGTGTCCGGATCCGGGCCGGGTTCCGGCACGTGGCGGCGTCCGGCCGCACTGTGGCCCGAACCACTCGATCATTCGGCCGCCCGGCCGCCGGATCCGGTTCACCGGGACGGCGAAGGGTGGCAACTGTTGCGTGTCGAGTGGTCGATAGCGACCGATGGTGATCTGTAATGTTCATGTGAACCTCAAGCGGTGGGCGTGCTCGCAGGGCGTCGCGTACGTGAGGGCCCGGCGCTGGTTCGCGGCCGGCAAGCTGCCGGTCTCGGCGGGCTGCTCGTCGTCGACCCGTCCGAGGTGGACGACGACCTCGTGCGCGACGTGACCGAGATCCTCACCTCGCTGTGCGCCCGGCTGTACGGCCGGCGCGCGGCGGCCAACCGGGCGCGGCGCGCGGCCGCCGTCGCTGTCGCCGGCCCCGGGGATGCTGGGTGAGCACGGTCCTGCAGGCGTACCGCTACGCCCTCGATCCGACTCCGGCGCAGCTCGTCGCGCTGGGTCGGCACGCGGGCGCGGCGCGGTTCGCGTTCAACTGGGGCCTGGCCCGGGTGAAGGCCGCGATGGACCAGCGCGCGGCCGAGGCCACCTACGGCGTGCCCGAGGCCGAGCGGACACCGGTCCCCTGGACGATGCCGACGCTGCGCAGGCAGTGGAACGACGCCAAGGGCGAGGTCGCCTCGTGGTGGCCGGAGTGCTCCAAGGAGACGTACTCGGCCGGGCTGGATCAGCTTGCCTGCGGCCTCAAGGCGTTCAGCGACTCCCGTAAGGGCAGGCGCAAGGGGCGCCGCGTCGGCTTCCCCCGGTTCAAGAAGCGCGGCAAGGCCCGCGACTCGTTCCGGTACACCACCGGCGCCTACGGCCCGGACGGCGACCGGCACGTGAAGCTGCCCCGGATCGGCCGGGTGAAGGTTCACGAACCCATGGGCGCGCTGATCGGCCGACTCGACGCCGGCACCGCACGGCTGAGGGGCGCCACGGTCTCGCGGACCGCCGGCCGCTGGTTCGTGTCGTTCACGGTGCAGGTCGCCCGCGACCTGCCCGACGCCCCGTCGCGGCGGCAGCGCAAGGGTGGGACCGTCGGGGTGGACCTCGGGGTGAGGTGCCTCGCCGTCCTGTCGACGGGCGAGAGGGTGCCCAACCCGAAGCACCTGGACGCCGCGCTGGGCCGGCTGCGCCGCGCGTCGCGCGCCTACGCCCGGTCGAAGCCGGGCAGCGTCGGCCGCCGCAAGCGGGCCGCGTGGCTGGCGCGCATCCACGCCCGGGTCGCCGGCCAGCGCCGCGACGGCCTGCACAAGCTGACCACCCGCCTGGCGACGTCCCACGACGTGGTGGTGGTCGAGGATCTCCACGTCGCCGGGATGGTCCGCAACCGCCGGCTGGCCCGTGGCGTGTCGGACACCGGCATGGCCGAAGTTCGGCGACAGCTCACCTACAAGACGACGTGGTACGGCTCGCGGCTGATCGTCGCGGACCGCTGGTACCCGTCGAGCAAGACCTGTTCCGGCTGCGGATGGCGAAACCCAAGCCTCACGCTGTCGGACCGCACGTTCGTCTGCCAGGACTGCGCTCTGGTGATCGACCGCGACTACAACGCCTCGCTGAACCTGAGACGTTTCGCAACGGGTGCCGGAGTGGCCGGAGACCCGGGCGCGTATGCGCCGAACGCCCGTGGAGCCGACCGTAAGACCCCGCCCGCGGGGCGGGTGGCCGTGAAGCGGGAACCCCGCACCGCACGAGCGGGCAAGACGGGGACCGCCGCCCGGAGACAGGCGGCTGCGGAACTGATGATCGCCCATGACCACTGATCCGCAACGGAAGCCGAGAATCAGGCAGGATTGCCGGATACGGGTCGGCGCCCCGGTCGGGACACGGCGTGGCCCAGCACGATCCGCCATCGACCTGGAAGGAGAACGGTGACCGAGATCGACGCGACCCCCGTCTATGACGTCGGCGCACCCGAGCCCAAGCCGATCGACGAGGAGCTCAGCGTCAAGCTGGGCCACCTCGCGGAGGACGCCATACTCCGCGGCAAGCCGAACGGTGACGAGCGCTGCGACAACTGCCTGTACTACCTGGACACCGACAAGGACATCACCTACTGCTGGCACCCGAAGCTGCGGGTCCTCGTCGGCGGCGACTGGTGGTGCCAGTGGTGGGAGGAGATCCCGGACGAGGACTGAGACGCCGGGGGCGTCCCCGTCCAGTGAACTGATGTCGTGCCGGCGGACACGAGTGCCGCTGGCGTGATGCCTTCCCGCCCATCATGGTCCGGGACGCCTGCGCGCCCGCCGTGGGCCGCGGCGCCTTCCCGCCCGTGGTGGGGCGGGTCGGCGCACGGCGAGGGCAGGTACGGCCACGGCGAGCGCAGGACGTCGGTGCCGGACACCGTGACCAGCGCACGCGCCTCGTCGAGGAGCTCGGCCACCTCCGGGTCCGGATCACCGCGATCGGCGGCGTGCGTCAGGTCCCGGGCGCCAGCGGGACCACGTCGAACGGCAGGGGGACGTCCTCGGTCGTGCCCGGTGACGGGGCCCCGCCCGCGGGCGGTGTGCTCGCCGGTGGGTTCAGCTGGGATTGCAGGGCATTGGCGACGTCACCGAGGCCTGTCGCCGCGTCGGCGGCGATCTCCCCGATCCGGATGGCCGCGGCGAGGCGGTCGAGGAAGCGGGCGAGCTCCACCGAGGCCTGCAGGCCGCCGTCGCCGGCCGGCAGGGTGGCGAGCAGGTCCGCCGCGGCCGTCTGGGTGATCCGTCCCGTGTCCCGGTAGGTTTCCAGCCGCCGCCGGAGGCTGGCCAGCGTGGACGGCGCACCGGCGAAGTCCGCGGGATCGACGTTGCCGACCCGCGCGGTGGCCTGCACCGGCTGGCAGTCCTGGCCGGCCGGCAGGACCTGGACCTTCACGTCGAACGGGCCGCGGCCGGTGGCCCGCCCGATCGCCAGCCCGTCCAGCCGGCCCAGCGGCACGACGCCGTCGCCGCCGGGCAGCGCCCGCGCGCTCACCCCGGTCGCCACCGTCGCCCCGGTCTCGTCCAGCAGGGTGAGCTCGATGGTCACGGTCCGCTCGGCGGTGCCGCCCACCCGGGCGCGGACCTCCAGCGACTCGTACTCCGATCCGGTCACGACGTCCCCGCCGACACCGCCCGCGCTGATCGACGCCTGGTCGATCACGGGGGCCACGCAGGTGCCGTCGGACGAGCCCGGCAGCGGGACGAGGGTGGTGACCTGGAAGGGCTGGTCGGTCGCCAGGGCGTCGGTGGTCGGGTCGCCGCCGTCGCCCCCGGTCGCGCCGGCGCCCGCCGGGTCGGCCGTCCCGGTGCCCAGGTTCCCGACGACCGTCGGTCCGACGGCGTACCAGGCCGCCCAGCCGAGCACGGAGCGGATGTAGCCGTCGGAGGGGTTGTAGGAGCGCACCGCGGAGAGCACGTTGTCGGGTACGCGCAGGTCACCCCCGGCCTGGCAGAGGCGATCGGCGGCAGTCAGGGTGGCGTCGTCGAAGTCGTTGGGGTCCGCGCGGCCGTCGCCGTCGGCGTCGCGCCCGATCCACCGCCACATCGACGGCGTGAACTGCATCGGGCCGACCGCCCGGTCCCAGACGGTGTCGCCGTCGAGCCAGCCGTCGTCGGTGTCGCGGATGCGGAACATCCCGGGCGAGCCGTCGAGACGCGGGCCGACAACGGTGGGCGCGACCCGGCCGTTACTGTCCGTGCGTGCACCCTGCCCGTGGCCCGACTCGATCGCGCCGATGCCGGCGAGGACCGACCAGTGCAGGTAGCAGCCTGGATGTTCGGTCGCGGCCCGGTCGGCCGCGTTGGTGTACGCCGCCAGGGCCCGGGCCGGGATGGTCGACGCCTCCTTGCTGGAGCCGGGCGGGGTCGCGAGCGGCGCGTTGCGGACGGTGCCGTCGTCCGACGCGCCCGCGGTCGCTGTTCCGGTCGACGCTGTTCCGGCCGGCGAAGGCGACGCGCCTGCCGTCGGGGACGTGCCGGACGTGGCCGTGGCGGACCCGGCCGGCCGGCTCGCGACCGGCGAGGCGGCGAGCCCGGCTCGCACGGGCAGGCGGACCTGCCCGGACGCGCCCACGACGCTGGCGAGGTCTTCCACGGTCGCGCCCCCGAAGGCGGCGCCACCCTCGGGCAGCAGCTCGGTCTGGTCGACCCGTCCGTTGACGGGGCCGGTGAGCTTCGCTGCGGCGGTTTCGGACGACGGCCCGGCCACCGCGGTGACGGCGAGCGCGAGAGCCGTGGCCGCGAGCGCGATCTTCGGCAGCGACCAGGACCCGTTCGTGGAAGCGTCCCGGTCCCGTCTCCGGCCGCGCCCCCCGGCCAGATCCCGGCTCCGCGTGGTGCGCGACCGGCTCCCGCCCACCGGCCACGCGCCGGGCGCGGGGCGCCGCCCCAGCCGTACCCGGCGGCCGGCGGCGATCCCGCCCCGGCGGGCCGCAGCCCGCTCGGCAGAGGACGACCGACCGTAGAGAACGTCCTGCTCGGAGGCATCGGCGTCCGGAGACGGCATGGCGCGGGGGGGGCTTCCAGCCGGTCCGGCGCCGCCGGCGGGCACGCGGCCATCAGCAGGCACGCGGCCCTCGACCGGCACGCGGCTGGCCGGCACGCGGCCGTCGGTGCCCACGCCGTCGTCGGTGGGCACGTGGCCCTCGGCGGGCGCCAGGCTGTCGGTGCGCTCAGGAAGCTCGGTGCGCGCGGTGGCCTCGACGCGCCCTGAGGTGGAACGGCGGCGACCGCCCGTCCGGCGGCGGCCCCCGGACGGCGGGTCGACCCACACGATGTCCGATACTCCGGGCGACGAGCGGTGCGAGCCGCCTCGGCGTCCACCCACGCTGCCGGTGGAACGACGGCTCATCGCCGACCTCCCCGAGCACGGTCGCGCCCTGTCGGGCGCTCAACCGCCGGGCACCGCGACACGGCCGTCCCCTCTCCTCGGCCGCAGCAGCCGAGATCGCCCATCACCGTCGCCCCCGGGAGCCCCCGAACCCGTCCACCGCCACCTGCGGCGGATGACCGGGATGCCCGAAAGCGTCGCGGTCAGCGTAACGGGCACCAAAGGATGACCGGGCGGCGTTGGCGTCAACCGGGAATTCTTTGACAGGACAGGCCCGAAACGCCCGGACGGCGTTGGCCGTGTAGATCATCCGATGATGAAAAACCCGCGGCGCGGGCGATCGGGCCGGCCCGGTCAGATAGTCAGACGGCATCCGGGTCGGGGCGCTCACCCTGGCGGCGCAGGCCGTAGGTGACGGCGTCCTGTAGCGCCACCCAGGAGGCGGCGATGATGTTCTCGTCGACGCCGATGGTGTCCCAGCGGCCGCGGCCGTCGCTGGTCTCCACCAGGACGCGGGTGACCGCACCGGTGCCCTGCCGGCCGTCGAGGATGCGAACCTTGTAGTCGACCAGGTCGAGATCGGCCAGACCCGGGTAGGCCTTCTCCAGCGCCTTGCGCAGGGCGGTGTCGAGCGCGTTGACGGGCCCGTTGCCCTCCGCCGTCGACACGTGCCGCTCGCCGTGGGAGGTGAGCTTCACCGTGGCCTCGCTGACGACCTCGCCGCCGGAGCGCTGCTCGACGATGACCCGCCAGGATTCCAGGGTGAAGAACCGCTCCCGGCCCGAGACCTCGTCCAGCAGCATGAGCTCGAAGGACGCCTCGGCGGCCTCGTAGGCGTAGCCGGAGGCCTCCCTGTCCTTGACCATCTCCAGCACCCGACCGAGCGCCTCACGCTCCCCGGAGAGGTCCATGCCGAGCTCGCGGCCCTTGAGCTCGAGGGTCGCGCGGCCGGCCAGTTCGGAGACGAGCATCCGCATGTCGTTGCCGACGGCGGCCGGGTCGATGTGCTGGTACATGTCGGGGTCGACCTTGACGGCGCTCGCGTGCAGGCCGGCCTTGTGCGCGAAGGCGCTGGCGCCGACGTAGGGCCGGTGCGTGCTCGGGGCCGAGTTGGTGACCTCGTCGATGGCGTGTGAGACACGCACGAGCTCACGCAGCCGCCCGGCCGGCAGGACCTGGCGGCCCAGCTTGGTCTCCAGGCCCGCGACGACGCTGAACAGGTTGGCGTTCCCGCAACGCTCGCCGTAGCCGTTGGCGGTCCCCTGGACGTGGGTGGCCCCGGCCTCGATCGCCACCAGGCTGTTCGCGACGGCGCAGGCGGCGTCGTCGTGGGTGTGGATACCCAGGCGCGCTCCGGTGCTCGCGAGCGTGGCCGCCACGACGTCACCGATCCGGGTGGGCAGCATGCCGCCGTTGGTGTCGCACAGCACGATCACCTCGGCACCGGCCTCGGCCGCTGTGCGCACCATCTCGAGCGCGTAGGCGGGGTCGGCGCGGTGGCCGTCGAAGAAGTGTTCGGCGTCGACGAAGACCCGCTTGCCCTCGTTCGTCAGGTGACGGACGGTGTCGCGGATCATCGCGAGGTTCTCGGCGGGCGTGGTCCGCAGCGCGCGCTCGACGTGCCGGCGGTCGGCCTTGGCCACCAGGCAGACCACGGAGGTGCCGGCGTCGCGCAGCGCGGCGACCTGGGAGTCGTCGGCGACGGCCTTGCTGGCCCGCCGGGTCGACCCGAACGCGGTCAGCAGCGCGCCGTTGAGGTCGAGCTCGGTGCGGGCCCGCCGGAAGAACTCGGCGTCCTTGGGGTTCGAGCCGGGCCAGCCGCCCTCGATGAAGCCGACACCCAGGTCGTCGAGGTGCCGGGCGACCGCCAGCTTGTCGGCGACCGACAGCGACAGGCCTTCCTGCTGGGTGCCGTCGCGCAGCGTGGTGTCGTAGATGTGCAGCGACTCCCGGTCGAACGGGAGCCCGCCGACCGCGCCGAGCGGAGCTGAACCGAGCGGAGCTGGGGTGTCGTGAACCACGATGGACCTCTCGCTGGAACCGTGTCTGGCCGTCACGCGCCCGGTCTGCCTGGTCAGTGACCGGAACGCGCGACGGGGACGGGTTCGCCGCCAGCGTCCCACCATACGATGTAACACGCTGGACACGCGGCAAGTGTGGCAAGTGCCATGGACGCCATGTGCACGCCGTGGACGCCGCGCACGCCCGCCGCTCGAACTCGCGCAGTGCCTGGTTGACCGACTGGCGCGAGCCGCCCAGCAGCGACGCGATCTCGGTCTGCGTCAGGCCCAGCTCGATGACCGGCCGGCCGGCCTCGCGCATCCGCATCAGCAGCAGCTTCGCGACCCGGCGCGGGAGATCGAGGAAGACCAGGTCCGCGTTCGCCCCGGTGAGCCGGCGCACGTGCGCCACCAGCGCGCGGATGAGCTGCTCGGCGACAGCCGGGCGCTCCCGGACGAGCTCCCACACGGCGCTGCGCTCGAGCACCAGCGCGGTGCTCGGCTCCAGCGCCTCGACACTCGCGGACCTCGTCCCGGCCTCGACGATGTTGAGCTCGCCCAGCGTCTCCCGGGGACCGGCGATGTTGAGCACGTGGTCGCGCCCGTCGTCGGCCTTGGTGAGGATCTTGAGTCGCCCGGACGCGATGACGAGGAGGGTGTCGGCCGGCTCCCCCTCGGTGAAGACCACCTGGCCCCGGCGGAAACGCCGGGTCACGGACCGGCTGGCCAGCCGCAGCAGATCCTCCTCGTCGAGCTCCTTCAGCAGCGTGGTCGCCCGCAGCAGCGTGACCGCCTCAGTGTCGTGCATGCGGTGAACGTAGCGCCGCTCGGCGGTCTCGTGTGCTGCAGATCCCGGAGCCGACACGTTCATCGCGCAATCGTGATAATGCGAACACGACCGGTAATATCCATCGCGGCCGGCACGTCAGGCCGACACCCGCTGCCGACTCCAGCAGCGCACCACGTCACGCATCGAAAGCACGCCCTCGACCTCGGCGCCGGTGGTGACCACGAGGTGCCGGAACCCGCCGCGCAGCATCGCCGCGGCCGCCTCGTCGAGTGACCAGTCGGGGGCGGCGACCACCACGTCCCGGGTGACGTGGTCGCCCACGACCTCGACGTCCGGATCCTGGTCGGCCGCGATCGCCCGCAGGACGTCGCGCTCGGTGAGGATTCCGAACCCCTGGCCGTCGCCGTCGAGCACGACGGCGGCACCCACGTGCCGGGCGGCCATCAGCCGGGCCGCCTGGCGCAGGGTGTGCCCGGGCCCGACGACGAGGACCAGAGCGCTCATGCCCTCCGAGACACTCATGCCCTCCGAAGCCCGCATATCCTCCGAAACGCGTGTATCCCCCGAAACACGCGTGCCCTCCGAAACCCGCATGACGTCCTCCCGAACTCCGACTCCGGACGCTTGTGCGCTCGTGAAACGACTACTGGAGACGGTAGGCGTCCAAGGTCGGGTTGGCCAGGGCACACGCGGCGGCGGCGTGGTCACGCAGTCGGCTCGCCGCCGGGCGGGACGTCAGCTGACGAGCTCGTTCCAGTCCTTGTAGCGGTCGACCTCGCCGTGGGTGGCCTGGTGGAAGATGTCGAGGATCTCCCGGGTGACCGGGCCGGGCCGGCCCGTGCCGATCCGCCGGTCGTCCACCTCGGAGATGGGAACGATCTCGGCCGCGGTGCCGGTGAAGAACGCCTCGTCGGCGAGGTAGAGGTCGGTGCGCACGATGTGCTGCTCGCGCACCTCGTAGCCCTGGTCCGCGGCGATCTGCATGACGGAGGCGCGGGTGATGCCGCCGAGCGGCCCGTCGCTGAGCGGCGGGGTGATCACCTGCCGGCCGGAGACGATGAAGACGTTCTCGCCGGAGCCGTCAGCGATGTGGCCGTTCGGGCTGGTCATGATCGCCTCGTCGTAACCGGCCTTGATCGCGGCGACCTTGGCGAGCGACGAGTTGAGGTACTGGCCGGACGCCTTCGCGGCCGGCGGGATGATGTTCGGGTCGTTGCGGCGCCAGGTCGAGATGGTCGCCCGAGCCCCGTTGCGCTCGGCGTCCTCGCCCAGGTAGGAGCCCCAGGGCCAGACCGCGATCATGACCTCGATCGAGGACGGGAGCGGATTGAGGCCCATCTCGCCGTACCCGAGGTAGATCAGGGGCCGGATGTAGCACTCCTCGACGTTGTTCACCGCGATGGTGTCCTTCGTCGCCTGGACGAGCTCCTCCGGCGTGAAGGTCGGCTCCATCAGGTAGATCTTCGCGCTGCGGTACAGGCGGGCGATGTGGTCGGTCAGCCGGAAGACCGCGCTGCCGACGGGCGTCGAGTAGGCGCGGATGCCCTCGAACACGCCCCAGCCGTAGTGCAGGGTCGGGTTGAGCACGTGGATGCGGGCGTCGTCCCAGTCGACGAACTCGCCGCTCATCCAGATCTTCGAGGTGGGCGTGATGGCCATGATGACTCCAGGACGGGCTACGTCAGGGGGACGTGCGGGCTGGCGAGCACCGCGGGCACGAGCACCGCGGTGCGCGAACGCTGTCACTGACCAGCGCTCGCCTGCGCTGTCGCCCACCGGTGCCGTGACGAACGGCTCCGTGCCGAACGATCAGCGAAGTGCCGAACGATCAGCGAACAAACGGTCAGAGAGGACGAAACCGCCGATCGTCGCCGTGGTCGGGCCCTGTCGGCTGCCGTCGTACCGGATCTACGGCTTCACCGAAGAATAGCCGCCGGATGACCGGACGGAAAACGAACGACGAATCGGCGGGGACACACCGGCCCTCCCCCGGCTCGCCGGCCGCGCGGTCGTTCCCGCTCGCGCGGCCGGTCGGAGTGGGGCCCGACTCAGCCCACGGCGCGGGCGGCCAGGTCGTCGCCGATCTCGCGGGTGGAGCGGCGGGCACCGCCGGCCGCGGCGCGGGCGGCCAGCGACGCGGCCACCGCGCCCTCCACCCGAGCCGCCTCGTCGGCGTGGCCGAGGTGGTCCAGCAGCATCGCGACCGAGGCGACCGTCGCGGTCGGGTCCGCCAGCCCCTGGCCGGCGATGTCGGGAGCGCTGCCGTGGACCGGCTCGAACATGCTCGGGTTCGCGCCCGAGGGGTCGAGGTTCCCGCTGGCGGCGAGCCCGATGCCACCGGTGATCGCGGCGCCGATGTCGGTCAGGATGTCGCCGAACATGTTGTCGGTGACCACCACGTCGAACCGGGCCGGGTCGGTCACGAAGAACATCGAGGCGGCGTCCACGTGCTGGTAGTCGACGCTGACGCCGGGGAACTCGGCGCCGACCTCGGCGGCCGTGCGGGCCCACAGGTCGCCCGCCTTGGTGAGCACGTTGGTCTTGTGCACCAGGGTGAGGTGGGCGCGGGGACGCCGGCTCGCCCGCGCGAAGGCGTCGCGCACGACCCGCTCGACCCCGAAGCGCGTGTTCAGGCTCTCCTCGGTCGCCACCTCCTGTGGCGTCCCGCGCCGCAGCGTGCCGCCGGCGCCGGCGTAGGGGCCCTCCGTCCCCTCCCGCACCACGATCATGTCGATGGCGGGGTCACCGGCGAGCGGTGAGGTCACTCCGGGGTACAGCCGGACCGGCCGGAGGTTGACGTGGTGGTCCAGCTCGAACCGCAGCCGCAGCAGCAGCCCGCGTTCCAGGACGCCGCTGGGCACCCCGGGGTCGCCGACGGCGCCGAGCAGGATCGCGTCGTGCCCGCGCAGCTCCGCCAGGACGCTGTCGGGCAGGGTCTCGCCGGTCTCGTGCCAGCGCCGCGCGCCCAGGTCGTAGTCGGTGGTCTCCACTTTGGGATGCACGGCTCGTAGCACGCGCAGCCCCTCCGCGACCACTTCCGGACCGATTCCGTCGCCACCAATGACCGCAAGCCTCATGGGGCTCGACTTTAGTCCGCCCGGCGTGGACGTCCGGCGCGCCCGCCCCGGGCGCGACCAGGCCGGACGGGCGCCCGGTCGCGCCCGCCGGGGAACAGCTCGCTGGCCACCCCGGGGTGGCCCGGGGCGACCCGGGTCACCGGCGACGGATCGTGCCGCCCCGGCCGTCGCCGGTCGTCATTCCACTGAACCAGGAGACGACATACGAGGACACATCGCGCGTTGACGTAAGCGGCAGCAGACAAAGACGCCACCACATCAACCGGACCACAATCGCCCTGGCCACGATAAATGCGCAGCAGACAAAATTCGGACCACGCACTCGAACGGCACCACAACTCCCGCCACCAGCCGTGCCCAGAGCGTTGAAAAAGTGATAAGAAATCAACAACATCGACGATGCGGCGTGCGGCGACACGAGGGGGTGCACGGCGCATGGTTTCTCAACAGTCGACCATCAGGCGCCCGGTCGAGGCTGGTCCACCGGGGGCGCGCGAACCCGCCGGTCAGGGTCAGGTGGACGAGGCGGGCGGAGCCTGCCCCGCGGACGGACGCCGCCAGGTTCCCGGCCTGCCCGTGCGGCCGGATCTCGACGGCATCCTGGCCGACCCCGACGCGCCATCCCTTGTCTTCCAGCCAATCGT
>NZ_UBIZ01000440.1:0-15866 GCF_900465275.1 Parafrankia sp. Ea1.12
CCGGCAACGCTCCGCATGGTTCGGCGCCTTTCCCCGGGAAGGCGTCCACCACGACTGCTGTTCGACCGCGAGATTCCAGACAAAACGCGCGTGCCCGCAGTGCTCTTCCATTCCGGCGACCTGTTCGGCTGCCGGGTCGAGCCGGTAGCGGGACATGCCCTCATTCTACCGAAAGGATTCGATCATGCGGCCCAGCAAGGGACGCCGTTTCCTCGCCGGGCCTGAAGGCCGGGGTATCCACGGCGAGATCCCGATGACCAGCACCCGGACCGACCAGCCTGACTGGCACCTCGGATGATCGTGGCGATCGAGGGGGTCGACGGCGCGGGCAAGAACACGCTGACGTCCCGGCTGGTCGAGGCGGTGACCGCGACCGGGCGCACCGCCGGCACCTTCGCCTTCCCGCGCTATGCCGCGGGCCCGCTGGGCACGGCGGTGCGGGCGATGCTCGACGGCGACGAACGGCTTGCCGGCCTGGCCGGTTCGGCCCGCGCGACCGCGCTGCTGTTCGCGCTCGACCGGGCGAACGCCCTGCCCGAGCTGGCGAGGTGCGTGGCCGCGTACGACGTGCTGATCGTGGACCGCTACCTCGGCTCGAACGCGGCCTACGGAGCAGCCCGGCTGCCCGCCCCCGAGCGCGCCGAGTTCCTCGACTGGATCGCCGAACTCGAGCTGACGCGGCTGGGCCTGCCCCGGCCCGACCTGCAGGTGCTGCTGGACGTCCCGGTGGAGACGGCGCGGGCCGGGGCGCGGGCCCGCGCGGCGGAGGACACCGCCCGGGCGTTGGACACCTTCGAGAGCGACGCGGGCCTGCAGGCGCGCTGCGCCGAGATCTACCTGTCGCTGGCCGCCGACGGCTGGGTCGCGCCCTGGCTGGTCGTCGACCGCGAGTCGGGCGCTCCGAAGATCCTCAGCGCACTGTTCGACTGACGCCGGACCCGACTGACGCCGGGCGCACCGTTCCGCGTTCCGCGGGACCCCGTTTCGTCCCCGAGTTGTCCCGGGATGGCGAGATGGTCCCTGACCGGTCGGACGGTAGCCAGCCGGAACTGTTTCCAGGGAACAGATCCGTCCCTGGATTCCACACCCTGCGGCCATGGCGGCGAATCAAGGCGCGATGGAAGAGTTCACCTATGGGATCACCTACGGACATCGATTTGTTGCGTGAGCTGGAACCGGTCGCCGAGACCAACGTCAACCGGCATCTCGGGCTCGCCGCCGAGTGGATGCCGCACGAGTACGTGCCGTGGAGCCTGGGCCGCGACTTCGACACGACCCCGTGGGAGCCCGGCCAGTCCTCGCTGTCCGAGGCCGCCCAGATGGCCTTCGAGGTCAACCTGCTCACCGAGGACAACCTGCCCAGCTATCACCGCGAGATAGCCGTCGCGTTCGGCCGCGACGGCGCGTGG
This sequence comes from Parafrankia sp. Ea1.12, assembly GCF_900465275.1. Taxonomy (NCBI): domain Bacteria; kingdom Bacillati; phylum Actinomycetota; class Actinomycetes; order Frankiales; family Frankiaceae; genus Parafrankia; species Parafrankia sp. Ea1.12. Next base: position 1,410 of record NZ_UBIZ01000440.1, read on the forward strand.
GGGACGTGGGTGGGGCGGTGGACCGCCGAGGAGGGCCGGCACGCGATGGCCATGCGTGACTACCTCCTGGTGACCCGGGCGGTCGATCCTGTGACGCTCGAGCGTGACCGGATGCTGCAGATGCAGCGCGGCTACGACTCCGGCGGCAAGACCCCGCTGGAGGCCATGGCCTACGTGTCGTTCCAGGAGCTGGCCACCCGGGTCAGCCACCGCAACACCGGACGAGTCACCGGCGAGCCGATCGCCGAGAAGCTGCTCACCCGGGTGGCGGCGGACGAGAACCTGCACATGATCTTCTACCGGAACCTGGTGGCCGCGGCGCTGGGCCTGGCGCCCGACCGCATGGTCCCGGTCATCCGCGACGAGATCGTGAACTTCCAGATGCCCGGCACCGGCATCCGCGACTTCGGCCGCAAGGCCCGCTACATCGCCCAGGCGGGCATCTACGACCTGCGGATCCATCACGACGACGTCGTCTCGCCCATCCTTCGGCACTGGAAGCTCCTCGAGCTGGAGGGGCTGTCCGGCGAGGCCACGAAGGCCCGCGACGAGATCGGCGCGTTCATGGCCGGCCTCGACGCACTGGCCACCCGGCAGGAGGAGAAGAAGGCCGCCGCCCAGGCCCGCCGCGCGGCGCGCGAGGGCCGCGAGCAGCAGACCGCGGCGGTACCGGTCGGCTGAGCCGCTGCCGACCATCGGGTGAGCATCGGCTGAGCCGGGGGAACAGCCGATCCGGGGGAACAAGGGGGCGCTGTTCGTAACTGCTGCCCGACATCCGTAGTGTCCGTGGCGTGTCGGCCGGATCATCCGGTCGCATCAGCCCGACAACGGACGGAACGGACGGAGCGCAGTGAGCGAGCATCGCGGATCCGCGCGCCGGATCTCCCCGATCCAGGCGGCGTTCGGAGTGCTGGCGGGAATCGTCCTGCTGGTCGCAATTCTGCTCAGCCAGAAGGGCGGCAGCCCGGAATCCACCGCCGCGGCGCGGTCCTGCCAGGCCGGTGACGGCGGTTCCGGCACGCCGTGCCCCTCCCCGGCCCCGACAACGACACCCACCGGCGGCACCGCCTCCGGCACTCCGAGCCCGCCCGGCTCGGGCTCCGGGATCAAGCAGCAGGGGACCGCGCCGCCCGGCTCGGGTGCCGGCGACGAGACCGTCGCGGCGGGCGGCTCGGGCACCCGGCCGGCCGGCTCGACGTCCACGGCGGGCACCCGCCCGGCCGGGGCGTCGGGATCCGCGCGCTCCCCGCGGCCGCGCCCGGGCGGCGGCCACCGCCAGGAGCCGGTCCTCGACCTCCGGCTCCCCCCGGTCCCCGTGCCCACCTGCGTCGTCGACTGCCGCTGACACCGCGGCGCCCGTCCACCGCCGCTGACGCCCCGGCACCGCACCGCAGCCGCGCCGCACCGCAGCTGCGCCGCACCGGCGTCGGCGTCGGCGTCGGCGTCGGCGTCGGCGTCGGCGTCGGCGCGGTCTCACACGTTCCTCTCACGTCGTGCGGGTTTCCTCGGTGCACGCCGTGCCCCCGCCGGCCCGCCACACCGGGGCGCGTGCCCGGACGCCGGTTGTTCGAGGATGGGTGAGATGAGGGACGCATCGCGGCCGCCGCGGTTCGGCGAGGACGCCGCCAACCCGCCACGGCCTCCTCGGGTCCTGGTCGTCGACGACGAGCCCAACATCGTCGACCTCGTCCGGATGGCGTTGCGCTTCCACGGCTTCGACGTCGTCACGGCGGCCACCGGCCAGGAGGCGCTCACCCGAGCCGCCGCCGACCAGCCCGACCTGCTGATCCTGGACGTCATGCTGCCCGACGCCGACGGGTTCGAGGTGTGCCGGCGGCTACGCGCGGACGGGGCGGAGGTCGCCGTCGTCTACCTCACGGCCCGCGACGCGCACCGGGACAAGATCACCGGCCTCACCTACGGCGGTGACGACTACATCACCAAGCCGTTCGCCGTCGAGGAGCTGATCGCGCGGGTGCGGGCGGTGCTGCGCCGGACCCGCCGTCCCGCACCGGAGCCGTCGCCCGCGTCGGGCCTGCTCACCTACGCCGACGTCGAGCTCGACCCGGACGCCCACCTGGTACGCCGGGCGGACCAGCCGGTCGAGCTCTCCCCCACCGAGTTCTCCCTGCTGCGCTACTTCCTGCACAACCCGAACCGGGTGCTCTCCCGCGCCCAGATCCTGGCCGCGGTGTGGGACCGCGACTTTGACGGCGAACCGACCGTCGTCGACCAGTACGTCAGCTACCTGCGGCGCAAGCTCGGCCAGCACGGGCCGCCGCTCATCCACACCCAGCGCGGCTTCGGCTACGCCCTGCGCGCCCCCGCGCCCGCCGCCGGCCCCGGCGCCGCGCCCGAGCACTCCCGATGACGCTTCGCCTGAAGCTCATGCTCGGCCTGGTGGCGCTGACCGCCACCGGCCTCATCCTGACAATCGTCGCGACGGTCGTCGCCCTGCGCGGCTACCTCGTCGACCGCGTCGACGTCCGGCTGCGGGCCGTCGAGCAGGTCGCCCGGCTGCCGCTGGCCGCGGTGCTGGCCGGGGCGCCCACGGGCAGCCGGCCCGTGCTGGAGCGGGCGATCGCGCCCACCGACTACGTGGTGGAGGCCCGCCGGACCGACGGCGAGATCCTACGGGTGGCGGGTCCGGCGGACCGTTCCCCACCACTGCTCGCCGAGATCGCCACGGGGAAGGCCACCGGGGAGATCACTGGAGAGACCACTGGGACGACCGCGCCGCCGGCCGACGGCACCCCGTTCACCGTGACCCACAGTGGCGAACGGTACCGCGCGGTGCTCGACCACGTCCCCGGCGGCGAGGTGCTGATCGCCCAGCCGCTGGCGACCGTCCGGGACACCCTGCGCCGGCTGGTCGTCGCGGCGGCGGTCGCGGCGCTGGTCGTGCTCGCCGCCATCGCCACACTGGCCTGGCTGCTGCTCACCCGCGGTCTGCGCCCGCTGCGCGTCGTCGCGAGCACCGCGTCCGCGATCGCCGCCGGCGACCTGTCCCGCCGGGTGCCGGAGGGCCCGCCGCGTTCGGAGACCGGGCAGCTCAGCCGGGCGCTGAACATCATGCTCGGCCAGATCCAGGCCGCCTTCACCGCCCGGGTCGCCTCCCAGAACAACCTGCGCCGCTTCGCCGCCGACGCCTCGCACGAGCTGCGCACGCCGCTGACCTCGATCCGCGGCTACGTCGACCTGCTGCGCGCCGGGATGGTCCCGCCGGCCGAGACCGACGACACCCTGCGGCGGGTGGCCGAGGAGACCGCCCGCATGCAGACCCTCGTCGACGACCTCCTCTACCTCGCGCACCTCGACGAGCTGCGCCCCCGCGACCGGGTGGACGTCGACCTGGTCACGATCGCCGAGGACGCGGCGGCGAACCTGCGGGCCGTCGACCCCGCCCGCCCGGTCACCGTCGAGGTCGAGGCCGGTCCCGAGGCCGGCCGGCACGTCCTCGGCGATCCGGACGCGCTGCGCCAGCTGCTGGGCAACCTGCTGACGAACGCCCGCGTGCACACCCCCGCGGGCACCACGGTGACCGTTCGGGTCACCGGATGGGACGCGGCCACCCCGGCCCAGGACCGCGCGGCCGTCCTGGCGGTCGAGGACGGCGGGCCCGGCATGCCGCCGGAGGTCGCGCGGCACGTCTTCGACCGGTTCTACCGGGCGGCCGGCAGCAGGGCCCGGGGCCGCTCCGGCAGCGGCCTCGGGCTGTCGATCGTCGCGGCCACGGCGGCCGCGCACGGCGGCCGCGCCGAGGTGAGCAGCACCCCCGAGGGGGGCACGACCTTCCGGGTGTACCTGCCCGGGGGCGTTTCCGACCAGACCCCCGCTGACCAGGCCTGACCTGCCGCGGACGGCCCGTCCCGGCCCGTCCGAAAGGGGCGGAAAGGGCGGTCCGGACGAAGTCGCCTGCTGGCCCTGGGCGGCGCACCCGGGCCGACGTGAGGTCTGACACGGCATCCTGACGTACCAGTGGGTGCACAGGTAATTCTGTTTCTTCTCGCATCCGGCTCACAGGCGGACGGTGTGCGCTCGGCTCAGGACCCAGCCGAGCCCGGCCGACGTGAGCGTGATCAGACGAACACGAGCACCTGGCCTCCAGCACGGATCTTCGAGGAGCCGCCATGCCGCCCGCCACGCCGCCCGCCACCAGCCCGCGCCCATCCACGACCGCCCGGGGCCCGGTCGACCGGCGTCCAGCCGTCGGGGGCCGGGCCGCGCGGCGCGGTGTCCGCCGCTCCCGCACCGAGGCGGCCGTGCTGGCGGTGATCTGCGGCGCGGTGGTGGGCACCCTCGCCGACCGGCTGGCGGCACGGATCGCCGTGTCGCGGGCGAGCCGCCGCCTCGGCGGACGTCTCGGCGAGTTCGGCGCGACGGTCCGCGTGCGCCCGCCGAGCTTCCCGTACCTGCTCAACGCCGCCACCGGACGGCCGTCCACCCTGGAGCTCTCCGCGACCGCCACCTACGGTGAGCTGCGCCGCCTGCGCAGCGGCTGCGACGCCCACGGCAACACCTGGGACGACCCGTCCTTCGCGCTGATGTCGCTGTTCGGCGGCTACGCCGGGGTGTTCGGCGACTCCTGCGGCCCGATCGTCCGACCTGACCGGGCCGGGGGCGGTGCCGGTGGCCGGGCGCGGGGCGGAGTCAGAGGCGGCGACGGGGGCGCGCTCCCGACCGGCCGCACCGACGCGCTCGACGGCCTCGGCGACTCTGAGGGCCTCGGTGACCTCGGTGACCTCGGCGGCTTCGGCGGTCCGGACGGCTTCGGCGGCCTGGACGGCTTCAGCGGCATCGAGGGCCTCGGTGAGCTCGGGGGCCGTGGCGGCGTCGGGGACAGTTGCCGCGCGCGGCGGCCATCCCCCACCCGGTGGACCGAGATCACCTACGGCGGAGACGAACGACTGTCCATCGGCACCGAGATCGAGCTGCCGGACCGCTCACTGCCGGTACGGATCATCGGCACCCCCCTCGTCCGGGACGGCCGGCTCGCTCTGCTTCCCGAGGAGATCGTCCTGGGAAACCAGCGACTGCCCGGCGAGCTGATGACACCGGCGCACACCGCGGTCTTCGCCGAGCCGGTCGTGCTCCTGCCCTCCTTCCCCCGGGGCACCCGCCTCGCCGAGGTCGTCGCGACCCCCGAAGGCCTCCGTCTGCGCCTGGAGCAACGCGACCCCGCCCGCCGCTGACCACGGCGGCCGGGTGAGTCCCGGCTGTCACTCAACCGCCGCAGTGACTCGGCACCGTGCGTAAGGACCTGGCCGCCACGAACCGCGGTCGATCATGCTGTTCCGTGGAACACCAGAACGCCTGCGCCAACCGGCGCCGTACGTCGGCTCGGGTACGAGCGGATACGTCCGCGGACGGATGACCGCCCTGTCTGAGGTCGCTACCGTCGGAGCGGTGGAGGGAACCCGGCGAGCCGAGGGAGCCCCGCGGGCGGAGCGCCCGTCTCGGACCGGAGTCCGTGACCGGGCGACCCGGCTGATCGCGGCACGCGGCCTGTGGAACCGCCTGGAGGCCATCGCGGGACTCGAGGGCTTCCCCCGTTACCCGGGCAGCACGCTGATCGCGCGGATTCCCGCCGGACGGGCCCGCCGAGCCGGGACCGCGGTGGCCGGTGACGTCCTGCCCACCGCCGTCATCGGCCTGATCCTGCTGGTCGGGTCGACGAACGCGTCGAAGGACCGGATCCCGCCCGGGCACGCCCTGGACGGGGTCGCCTACCTGCTCCTGGCGCTGGCGGTGGCAGTCTTCCCGTTGCGCAGGTACGCCCCGCGGGTCCTGCTCGCCGCCGAGACCCTGATCATCGGCAGCTACACCGCCATCGGCTATCCGCACGGGCCGGCGACGCTCGCGGTCGCCGCGGCCGCCTTCACCGTGGGCGTGCGGGCGCCCGCGCGGGTGACCGGCCGCGCGGCGAAGACGTGCGCGGCGGTGCTGCTGCTCGCCGGCCTGGCGTCGTTCTCCCGCGGCTACCTCGACAGCGGGTGGGACCTCGCCTACACCTGCCTCGCTGTCCTCTGCGTGGCCTTCGTTCCGGCTTTGCTGGGCGCGCTGCTGCGGCTGAGCCGGCTGTCCTCGGCGCGGGCGGAGGAGGAGGCCACCCGGCGGCGGATCGAGCAGGAGCGGCTGCGGATGGCCCGCGAGGTCCACGACGTCGTCGGCCACGGACTCTCGATCATCTCGCTCCAGGCCGCGGTGGCTCTGCACGTGCTCGACCGGCGGCCGGAGCAGGCGCAGGTCGCGCTGGAGGCGATCCGCCGCACCAGCGTCGACGCGCTGGACGAGCTGCGGGCGACCCTCGCCCTCACCCGCGCCCGCGACGCCCGGTCCGGCGCCGGGAACGCCCGGGAAGCGGAGAGCACCGTGCTCGCCGGGAACACCGTGCTCTGCGGGAACACCGCGCTCGCCGGGAACACCGCGCGTCCAGCGCACCCCGGAGGCGACAGAAGCGCCGAGCGCTTCGGAAGCCGGGCCGGAGGCACGGAGCACGCCGGGCGCGGCGAGGGCGCCGGGCGCGGCGAGGGCGCGGCGGGCGCCGGTCCCGGCGAGGCGCTCCGGACCCCGTTGACCGGGCTGAGCCGGCTGCCGGGGCTGGTCTCCGAGGTCCGGCTGTGCGGCATCGCCGTGGAGCTGGTGACCGATGGTGATCTTGCCGGCCTGCCCGCCGAGGTCGATCTCGCCGCCTACCGGATCGTCCAGGAGTCGCTGACGAACGTGCTGCGGCACGCCGGACCGGCCCGGGCCCGGGTCACCCTCCGCTCCACCGCGGACCACCTGGAGGTCGAGATCGTCGACGAGCCCACCGAGCGCAGCGCCGACCTGCCCGCCGACGGTGACCCGCTCGTCCGCTCGACCGGGCACGGGCTGCGCGGCCTGCGTGAACGCGTGGACGAGCTCGGCGGTTCCCTGACGGCGGGCCCACGTCCGCAGGGAGGATGGAGCGTGCGCACCGACCTGCCCACGCCGGCCGCGCCCGCCGACCCGGCCTCGAACTCGGCCTCAGCCCCGGCCTCGAACTCGAACCCGAACCCGGCCGTGTCCCGCCGCTCCGGAGGGGCCCGGTGATCCGGGTCGTGGTCGCCGACGATCAGCCTCTCGTCCGTCTCGGGCTGAAGGTCCTGATCGAGACCGAGGACGACCTCGAGCTCACCGGCGAGGCCGAGGACGGCCAGGCCGCGCTGGCCCTGGTCCGCCGCACCCGCCCGGACGTCGTCCTCCTCGACATCAGGATGCCCGTCCTGGACGGCCTCGCCGCCCTGCGCGCGATCACCGCCGACCCCGCGCTGACCGACACCCGCGTCGTCATGGTCACCACGTTCGAGCTGGACGAGTACGTCTTCGAGGCTCTGCGCAACGGCGCGTCCGGGTTCGTCCTGAAGGACACCGAGCCCGCGGACCTGCTCCGCGCGATCCGGGTCGTCGCCGCCGGCGAGTCGCTGCTCTCCCCCACGATCACCCGCCGCGTGATCGAGACGTTCGCCCGGCGCCCGGCGGCGCCCGCCGCCGTGGACCTGACCAGTCTCACCGTCCGGGAACGCGAGGTGATGGGCCTGGTGGGGCTGGGCCTGTCCAACGACGAGATCGCCGCCCGGCTCGTCATCAGCCCGGCGACGGCACGAACCCACGTGAGCCGGGTGATGGTCAAGCTCTCCGCCCGGGACCGCGCCCAGCTCGCCGTCCTCGCCAACCAGGCAGGTCTGGCCGGCTGATCGCCAGGGACGACACTCGCACCCGCGGCGTACCGTCCCGGCGGTGCGTCAGTTCGGCGGCGCGCCGTCCTCGAGGTAGATCGTCGCGCCGCCGGCGCGCGCTGTCAGGCAGGCGGCCACCCGCCGCGCCAGCAGCGGTGTCATGAGGCCGGGCAGCTCGTCCGCCGTCACGAACGACCAGGCGGCGAGCTCGTCGGCCGGCAGTCGGATGCCGGCCGCCTCGTCCGGTGTCAGCACGCCGCCGTCGAACACCACGATCAGACCCTCGGTGCGCTCCGGCCCGGGCGGTACCCAGTCGACGGCCAGTAACCGCCCGAGGGCGCGGTCCAGCCCCAGCTCCTCGGCGAGCTCGCGGCGGGCCGCCGCCAGGGGTGCCTCGTCCGCCTCGACCACACCGCCCGGCAGATCCCATCCGGGCCGGTATGTCGGGCACACCAGCAGGACGCGGCCGGCGCCGTCGACGAACAGCACCCCGGCCGCCATCCGCTTACGGGGCAGGCTGTTCCGCCAGGCCCGGGCAGATGAGGCGCCGGGAGTCTCCACGCCCGCCACCGTAACGCCGGCCGAGACCGGCGACGACCGGCGACGACCGGCGAGCAGCGAGCAGCGTCGAGGACAGACGACGACCAGGCGCGGCCTCGGCACCGCGAAGTGCGTACGGCCGCGTACGCGGGAATGCGTCCGGTTGCGCAGACAGATGACGATCGTCGCCGGACGACGCGAGATCGCGCTACGGCCACTCTGATCGGCATGACGACAACGACGAGCACCCCCGGCCTGGACGCCCGGACACGGGCCCCGGTGGCCGACCCCCCGCTCACCGAGATCCCGGACGGCCTCCGGGGCACCGGGCTCCCGGGTGGCCCCCCGGCCGCGATCGACGTCCGCGGGCTGACCAAGCGTTACGGGCGGCGGACGGTCGTCCGGAATCTCGACGTCACCGTGCCGACCGGCGTGGTCGCCGGGTTCGTCGGCCCGAACGGGGCGGGCAAGACCACGACGCTGCGGATGCTGCTCGGCCTCGTCCGGCCGAGCGAGGGCAGCGGGACGATCCTCGGCGAGCCGCTGGGCGAGCCGGCCCGGTACCTGCCCCGGGTGGGCGCGCTGATCGAGAGTCCGGCGCTGTACCCGACGCTGTCCGGACGCCGCAACCTCGCGTCGCTGGCGGTGCTCGCCGGGCAGGACCCGGCCGGCGTCGACGCGATCCTGGACGAGGTCGGGCTGGCCGGCCGCGGCGACGACGCCTTCCGCACCTATTCGCTCGGGATGAAGCAGCGGCTCGCCATCGGCGCGGCGCTGCTCTCCGACCCGGACCTGCTCATCCTGGACGAGCCGACGAACGGCCTCGACCCCAGCGGCATCCGGCAGATGCGGGCGCTGGTCCGCTCGCTGGCCGACGGCGAGCGGGAGGCGGGCGCGAACGGCCGGCCGCGCACCGTCCTGGTCTCCTCCCACCTCCTCTCGGAGGTCGAGCAGATCTGCGACTGGATCATCGTGGTGGAACAGGGCCGGCTCGCCTACCAGGGCCCGACGGACGGCCTGATGGCCTCCACGACCAGCCGGGTCGAGCTGCGCCCCGAGCACGCCGACTCCCTCGGGATGCTGGCGGACCTGGTGGCCGGCTTCGGGCTGCCCGTGGACCGGGCGGGCGACCGGCTGCTCGTCGAGCTCGACCACACCGCGCCGGCCGCCGTCCCCGGGCCGGACGGGCCGGACGCCGTCCTGGCCGGGCTCAACCGGGCCGCGCTCGCCCGCGGCATCACCCTCGTCGAGATCACCCGGCAGCGGACCAGCCTCGAGGACCGCTACCAGGGCCTGGTCGAAAGCACCCGAGAGACCGCCCGGAGCACCGGCACCAGCGGCATGAGCACCAGCACCAGCACCAGAGGGGAAGCCCGATGACCGGCGTCTACACCGTGGCGCGCAGCTACCGCGCCGAGCTGATCAAACTGCGCCGGCCGAGCACGGCGCTGGCCATGGCCGTCCTCGGGTTCCTCACCGTCCTGTCGACGGTGCTGGTCATGGCCCTCGCCGACGAGAAGCCGACCCCACCGGACCCCGGCGCCGGGCCGGGCTTCGATCTCTCCCTCACCCAGCTCGCCTCGTCCCAGGGCCTGATTCTGGGCTTCCGCGGCGGCACGACCTTCATCGGACTGCTCATCTTCGTGGTCTTCGCGATCAGCATGACCACCGAGTACGGCCAGGGGACGCTGCGCACCCTGTTCCTGAAGGAGCCCCGCCGGCTGGGCTGGCTGGCCGGACGGCTCGGCGTCATGCTCTCCGCCGTCGCGGTGTCGCTGGTCGCCGCCCTCGGCCTGAGCGTCGCCGCCGCGACGGTCATGGCCGCCGTCCGGGACGTCGACACAAGCGCGTGGTGGACGTCGGCCGCCCTCGGTGAGGTGGCGGGCGCCTACGCGAACGCGCTGCTCGCGGCCGTCTTCTTCGCCCTCGTCGGCACGATGCTGGGAATCCTGCTGCGCTCGACGAGCGCCGCGCTGCTCATCGGCATCGCGTGGATGTTCCCGATCGAGCACATCGTCCAGGAGTCGTGGAGCGGTGCCACCAGGGTCCTGCCCGGGCTCGTCTTCGACGCGGTCGGCCGGGGCGGCCTGCCCGACGCCTCCTACGGGCCGGCGCTACTCACCGCCGTCGCGTACGCGCTGGTGGCGGCCGCGATCGGCGCGGTGAGCCTGCGCCGCCGGGACGTCACGGCCTGACGGGACCCGCCGTGCGCTCCCGTCCGACAGGGGGATTCGTCCATCTCGCCCAGGCGGGTGGCCGGATCTCCCCGTCGCGGCGTTGACTGTGTGCATGGCCGAAGGGACACCGGTGGGACGACGGGTCGTCTTCGTCATGCTCGGCCTCGGGGCGCTGGGCGTCGCCGTCGGCGCGGACGTGCAGCGCGGCACCGACCGGTTCGTCGCCCCACTGCGCGAGAACGACCCGACGGGGCTCACCGACCTGCTCCCCTCCGGCGGGTTCCGCTACTACTCCGTCGTCGCCTCCGTGCCGGAGCGGACATCCGCGGACTACGAACTGCGGGTCCACGGCCTGGTCGACCGGCCCCTCACCCTCACCCTGGACGATCTCTCCCGGATGCCACAGACCGAGCTCGTGCGCGACTTCCAGTGTGTGACGGGCTGGCGGGTCACCAGCGTCCGCTGGACGGGCGTGCGCCTCGCGGACCTGCTGGACGCGGCCGGCACCCGCCCCGGGGCGACCGCGCTGACCTTCCGTTCTTTCGACGGCGCCTACACCGAGAGCCTGACGATCGACCAGGCCCGCAGGCCCGACGTCCTGGTCGCCCTCACCATGCTGGACGGCCCGATCACCCACGATCATGGTGGCCCCGTCCGGCTGTACGTGGCGCCGATGTACGGCTACAAGTCCATCAAGTGGCTCGCCGAGATCGAGGTGGTCGACACCGTCACTCCCGGGTTCTGGGAGCAGCGGGGCTACGACGTCGACGGCTGGATCGGAAAGTCGAACGGCCGCGACGATGAGCCCGTCTGAGGATCCGGCCGGGAACCCTGAGGACCCGGCCGAGGCGACGGCCGCAGACTCCGATGGCCCGGTCGGGGACGGGGCGGCGGCGTTCGTCCGCCGGTTCGGCCCGGCGACCCGCTGGGCGCACTGGAGCACCGCGGCGCTGACGGCGGTGTGCCTGGCGACGGCGGCCGTCCTGTACCTCGGACCGCTGGCGACGCTGGTGGGCCGGCGCCAGCTGGTCTCGGCGGTGCATCTCTACGCCGGGCTCGCCCTGCCGGCACCGATGCTGGCCGCGGCCCTCTCCGCCGCATACCGGCGTGACCTCGCAGAGCTCGACCGCTTCACCCCCGCCGACTGGAAGTGGCTACGGACGAGACCACGCCGCCGGCACACCGACGCGGTCGGCAAGTTCAACGCGGGCCAGAAGCTGTACGCCGCGTTCGTCGCAGGTGCCGTGCTCGTCATGCTCGGCACCGGTGTGATCATGGAGTTCGGCGGCGCCTTCGCCGTCACCCACCGCACCGGTGCCACCTTCGTGCACGATCTGCTGGCCCTCGGCCTGTTCGCCGGGATCTGCGGCCACCTGTGGATGGCCTCCCGCGACCCGGCCGCCCGGCTCGGGATGCGCACCGGCGTGGTCCCCCGCCCCTGGGCCCTGCGCGAACACCCCGCCTGGCACACCGAACCCGACGCACCGCCGACCGAGTGACCCGACTTGGCGGTCCGCGGCCAGGTCTCAGACCGACCAGGCCACGGACCGGCACAGCGCGGGCCGGGAGAGTCCTAGCCCAAGTAGGTACCCGAGGCGTTGGAGTCGAGTGCGCCGGAGGCGCCCAGGACGAAGCCCAGGACGACGACGGCCAGGCCGACCCCGAACGAGACGATGCACCAGGTCTTGGCCTTGGCGGACGCCTCCAGGGCCCCGGCGTAGTCACCGATCTGCTGACGACTCTGGACCTTCGTCGCGAAGACGATCGCGGCGATCCCCGCGGGCAGGCAGCACAGCAGGGTGCAGGCGATCGACTGCCACAGGTAGGTCGGGATCGGCTGGCCGTAGGGGGGCGGCGGGCCGAAACCGCCGGGCCCCTTCACCGGCGGCGGATAGCCACCTGGCTGGGGATACCCGCCGAAGTCCTGTGGGGCCCCGTAGCCGCCGGGGGGCGGCCCGTACCCGCCGGGCGGGGGAGGCTGCGCCCCCCAGCCGCCCTGGGGTGGGTTCTGTCCGCCGGCGTTGGGGTCGTAGCCGCCGGGGCCGTAGCCGCCGGGCGGCGGGTACTCGGGTGGCTGGGACACGTCGTCTCCAGAGGGTGGTTCCGACCCCGACGGGCCCGGCCATGACCGGATCCCGCACCGGCGGCCCCGCCGGCACCCACCGGATCCGGAACTGGTGCCGGCGGACGTGCCTGGCAGCACCGTTGCCGATGCGCCTCACAGGCACCGTTACACACGAGGACGCGGACGCTCCGCGCGGCGGACATTGTGCCACACGCGACACCCGCGCCCCCGAAAGAGACACCATCCTCAACACGAACTACATAAGAGCGACAGCATCACTTTTGTTTGTCGCCTAGGCGACAGGAGCGGCCCGAAACAACCATCCGCTACGCAGGGCGACAGTCCGTGCAGGATCCCTCCCCCCGTCTACCTGGCCATGTGAACCCGTGTACTCTGCCGTCATAACTGTCTAGTCACGTCACAGTGACCGGAGGAATTCGCCAGCCAAGGCATGTGGAGGTCGTCCGCTTCGTCACGAAGCAGCGGGTGGGGATCGGGGGGTCCACAACGACACCGCCCGGCACGCCAGATGCCAGGCACGGAGGGATATCCGCGGTGAGACATCGTGCGGAGGGTGAGCCCAACCCCCCGAACACACGGACCGGCGCGCACAAGCGGCGCCGTCCCACCCGCAACCCCGCGTGGATCGCGTCGCTCGGCGTCATGGCCCTCGTCGCCATGGCCGTCGGCTGGACGCTCGCCCCAGACCACGACGGCACCGGCTCGGCCGTGGTCGAGGCCTCGGCCATCGACACCAAGGGCCTGCGCGGTACCCGGACGGGCGCCCCGCCCGGCCACAGACCGACCAGCACGGCAACGCCCTCGGCGGCGGCGAGCCTGAGCCCGTCGCCGGTTCCGGCCGCCACCACCCAGGCACCGCCGACGTCACCGCCCGCACGCGCGCCGCAGGCCGCCGCCGTCCCGCCGGCCGCGCCGGCGGCCCCGGCCGGCGGTGGCGGCGGCCGGGTCCCCGGCGGGATGAGCGGCGTCTACGCGAACTCGATGACCACGGTCCGCAACTGGGAGGGCCTGCGCGGCTCACCGGTGAACGTCGTCCTGACCTTCACCGACCGCGGCAGCTGGGAGACGATCACGCATCCGTGGGTCGGCGGCAGCCCGGAGAAGTTCTCGACCTTCCCCGGCACCTGGGTCATCTCGCAGCCGTTCTTCCCGACCGGCCAGGGCAGCATCGCGGCCTGTGGTTCCGGCGCCTACAACAGCCAGTGGGCCGAGTTCGGCCGGTGGCTGGTCGCCAAGGGCCGGCCGGCGTCCATCGTCCGGCTCGCCTGGGAGTTCAACGGCAACTGGTTCGAGTGGTCGGTGCGCGGCAATCCCACCGCCTACGTGAACTGCTTCCGCCAGGTCGTCAGTGCGATCCGGTCGACCGACCCGCAGGCCCGCATCGACTGGGCGATGAACGCCCACAGCACCAGCCCGTGGGCCGCCTACCCGGGTGACGAGTACGTCGACATCATCGGGATCGACTCCTACGACCAGTGGCCCGCCAGCACCACCCCGGCGAAGTTCGACGAGCAGTGCAACCAGGCGGTGGGCCTGTGCTCGGCGATCCGCTTCGCCCGCCAGCACGGCAAGCAGTTCTCCGTGCCCGAGTGGGGCCTCGTCGCGAAGTCCGACACCGAGGCGGGCCGGGCCGGGCAGGCCGGCGGTGACAACCCCGTGTACATCCAGAAGATGTACGACACCTTCCGGGCCAACGCCGACATCCTGGCCTACGAGACGTACTTCAACGACTCGAGGGCCGGGAACGTCCACTCCTCGCTGGTCTCCCCCAACGAGAACCCGAACAGCGCGGGCACCTACGCGTCCCTCTGGTAGCCATCCCGCAGGTGTGGCGGTTCAGGAAGTCCATGGACTTCCTGAACCGCCACACCTGTTTCGGCCGGCGCTCAGGTGAGGGAGTAGGGGGTCTCGGGAGGGCCGGCGGTGAGCCAGGAGGTGAGGAAGGGGGCCAGGG
>NZ_UBIZ01000243.1:0-683 GCF_900465275.1 Parafrankia sp. Ea1.12
ACCAGCGTTACAACACCCTGCAGACCGGGGGCGCGGACGTCGCCGTCGAGTCGAACCCCGTCAACTTCGACAAGGCCGACAAGGCCGGCCTGCCGAACACCGTGCTGGAGCTCAGTGGCGGGCTCTTCATGGCCATGAACACCCGCAGGGCGCCGTTCGACGACGTCCGCGCACGGCAGGCCGTCGCCGCAGCACTTGACCTGGACGCGCTGAACCTCGCCGCCTACAACGGAACCGGCACACCCGTCGACACGCTGTTCAGCAAGGCCTCGCCCTTCTACTCGGACACGCCGCTGCGCAAGGCGGACAAGGCCACCGCCCAGCGACTGTTCGACGAGCTCGCCGCGGAAGGCAAGCCGGTGTCCTTCGCCGTCTCCACCGCCCCCACCTCGGAGAGCAGGACGACGGCGGAGAACATCCAGGCCCAGCTCGGCACGTTCAAGAACGTCAGCGTCCAGGTCAAGATCATCGAGGTTGCCGACATCGTCTCGCTGCGCACGACGCACGACTTCGACGCGACCACGTCGTCAGCGTTCTTCCAGGACCCCGAACCACGGCTGTGGACGGCCTTCAGCGGCGACTCGCCGGCGAACCTTTCCGGGATCGCCGACAAGGCGCTCAACGACGCCCTGCTGGCGGGGCGGACAGGCGCATCGGAACAGGACCGCGAGAAGGCCTACGAC
>NZ_UBIZ01000307.1:0-215 GCF_900465275.1 Parafrankia sp. Ea1.12
CGCGAAAGACGTGGAGCTCCTTGTCCTGCGACATCAGGTGGCGGTGCTGCGCCGGCAGGTGAACCGCCCGACGCTGGAACCGGCGGACCGGGTGATCCTCGCAGCCCTGTCCCGGCTGCTGCCCCGGTCCAGCTGGGGTTCGTTCTTCGTCACCCCGGCCACCGTGCTGCGCTGGCACCGTGACCTCCTCGCACGCAAACGGACCTACCCGCGGA
>NZ_UBIZ01000553.1:0-4385 GCF_900465275.1 Parafrankia sp. Ea1.12
GGGCTGGTCGGTCGGGGGTGGGGGCTGGTCGGGTGGAGGTGGCGGCGGTGAACGGGCCGTCGGCGACGGTGGTCGCCGGGGAGCCTGCGGGGTTGGATGAGCTGCTGTCCGTGTGGGAGGCGGAGGGTGTTCGGGTTCGTCGGTTGCCGGTGGACTACGCGTCGCACACGGTGCAGGTGGACCGGGTGCGCGACCGGCTGATCGCGGAGCTGGCCGGGATCGTCCCGCGTGTGGGGACTGTCGAGATGTGGTCCACGGTCACCGGCTCCCCGGTTGTTTCCGGGCAGCTTGACGGGGAGTACTGGTTCCGGAACCTGCGGTCGACCGTCCGTCTGCATGAGGTCGCCGACGCGTTGGTGGGCGAGGGGCACCGGGTGTTCGTGGAGATCAGCCCGCATCCGGTGCTGACCGCGGCGATCATCGAGACGGCCGAGGCGGCCGGTGTCCCGGACGCTGTGGTCGTGGGGTCGCTGCGGCGCGGCGACGGCGGGCTGGACCGGCTGGCGGCCGGGGCGGCGCAGCTGTGGGTGCGCGGTGTTCCGGTGGACTGGGCCCCGCTGGTGGCCGGCGGTCGGCAGGTGGACCTGCCGACCTACCCCTTCCAGAACCAGCGCTACTGGCCCGACGCGCCCGCGGTGCGTGGCGGCGCGCCCGACCCGGGCGTGCGTCCCGCCGACCATCCGATGCTGGGCGGCGTGGTACCGCTGGTCGACACCGGTGGGCTGCTCCTCACCGGTCTGCTCTCACGGGGCTCACAGCCCTGGCTCGCCGACCACGCGGTCGGTGGTGCCGTACTGCTGCCCGGTGCCGTGTTCCTCGAGCTGGCCGTCCAGGCCGCGGACCAGACCGGCTGCGACGAGGTCGCCGAGCTCACCCTTGAGGCGGCCCTGGTCGTTCCCGAGCACGGCGGCGTCCACGTGCAGGTCGCGGTGGGTCCGCCCGACGGCGCGGGCCGGCGCTCGCTGGCCGTCTACGCGCGTCCGGACGGTCGAGGTCGGCCGGGGGACCCGGAAGGGCCGCAGGAGCCGTGGGCCCGGCACGCCCGGGGCGCGCTCGCGGTGCGGGCCCCGGGCGGCGTCGCCGCGGACCCGGCGTTCGACCTGGTCGTGTGGCCGCCGAGCGGAGCGCGTCCCGTCCCGGTCGACGACCTGTACCCGCGCCTCGCCGCGGCGGGCGTGGACTACGGCCCGGCCTTCCACGGGGTGCGTGCGGTGTGGCGCCGCGATGCGGAGCTGTTCGCCGAGGTCGGCCTGCCCGAACCGCTGCGGGGGACGGCCCGGCGGTTCGCCCTGCATCCGGTGCTTGTCGACGCCGCCTTCCAGCCGCTCGTGCTCGATCCGGAGCTGGGGGCGCGGCGGCTGCGCCCGTTCTCCTGGAGCGCCGTCCGCGTGCTCGCGGACGGCGCGTCGACGCTGCGCGTGCGGCTGTCGCCGGCCGGCGCCGACGAGGTGGCCGTGACTCTCGCCGACGGCACGGGCCAATCGGTCGCCGAGGGCACGCTGGCACTCCGGCCGGCCTCCCCGGCACCCGTGGTGGCACCCCCGGGGCCGCCGCCCGCGGCAGCCGCGCCGGTGCCGGTCATTCCGGCCCGGCGGGCCGCCGCGGACGCGGACCAGCCCGACACCTCCTCGTTCGCCCGGCGGCTGACCGGCCTCGCCGGGCCCGACCGGGAGCAGGCCCTGCTGGAACTGGTCCGTGGGCAGGCGGCCGCGGTGCTCGGCCACGAGGGTGCGACGGCCGTCGCGGATGACCGCGCGTTCCGCGATCTCGGCTTCGACTCGCTCAGCGGGGTCGAGCTCCGCGACCGGCTGACCGCCGTCACCGGGCTGCGCCTGCCGGCCGCGCTGGTCTTCAACCATCCGACGCCGCGGGCCCTGGCCGGCTATCTGCGGGCCGGGCTCGAACCGGGACGGGCGGGCACCGCCGCCGCCCTGGCGGAGCTGGACCGCCTCGAAGCCGCGCTCGGCATGGCCGCAGAGGGCGACCGGTCCGTGCTCACCGAGCGGCTGCAGGCCCTGCTTTGGCGGTGGGCCGACACCCCGGCCGCGCCCGCCGGCGGCACGTACGTCCCCGACGGGGAGGACGGCGACGACTTCGAGTCGATGACCGACGACGAGATGCTGGAGGTGATCGACCGGGAGCTCGGCGCGCTGTGACCCGTCCGCCCTGATCAGCCCGACGCTGGGAGACCTGACCGATGTCCAGTGCCAACGAGGATCGGCTCCGGGAGTACGTCAGGAAGATCATGACGGATCTCCGGCGGACACGGCGGCGGCTGAGCGATCTCGAGGCCGCCGCGCACGAGCCGATCGCGATCGTCGGGATGGGCTGCCGCTACCCGGGCGACGTCCACTCGCCCGAGGACCTGTGGGAGCTCGTCGCCACCGGCCGGGACGCGATCACCGGTCTGCCGGCCGACCGCGGCTGGGACCTGCCGGCCCTCTACGACCCGGACGGCACCCGGCCCGGCACGACCTACACCCGCCACGGTGGCTTCCTCCACGACGCCGCCGACTTCGACGCGGAGTTCTTCGGGATCTCGCCGCGGGAGGCGCTGGCGATGGACCCCCAGCAGCGGCTCCTGCTGGAGGTCGTGTGGGAGACGGTCGAGCGGGCCGGCATCGATCCGTCCGCACTGCGGGGCAGCGGGACGGGAGTCTTCGTCGGCAGCATCTACCAGGACTACGTCTCCCGGCTGCGTGACGTCCCCACCGAGGTCGAGGGCTACCTGAGCACCGGCGGCGCCAGCAGCGTGCTGTCCGGCCGGGTCGCCTACACGCTCGGGTTGGAAGGCCCCGCCGTCACCGTCGACACCGCCTGCTCCTCCTCGCTGGTGGCGCTGCACCTGGCGGCGCGGGCGCTGCGCGGCGGCGAGTGCGCCCTCGCGCTGGCGGCCGGCGTCGCGGTGATGTCCACCCCGCTGGTCTTCACCGAGTACGGCCGCCAGCGCGCGCTGTCCGCGGACGGCCGCTGCCGCGCGTTCGCCGCGGGCGGTGACGGCTTCGGTCTCGCCGAGGGTGTCGGCGTCCTGCTCCTCGAACGCCTCAGCGACGCGCGGCGGCTGGGGCATCCGGTGCTCGCGGTGGTGCGGGGCAGCGCGGTGAACTCCGACGGCGCGTCCAACGGACTGACCGCGCCCAACGGTCCCGCGCAGGAACGGGTGATCCGTCAGGCGCTGGCCGACGCCCGGCTCACGCCGGATACCGTCGACGCCGTCGAGGCGCACGGCACCGGGACGGCACTGGGCGACCCGATCGAGGCGGACGCGCTGCTGGCGACCTACGGGCGCGGCCGGCCGGCGGACCGGCCGCTGTGGCTCGGGTCGCTGAAGTCGAACATCGGGCACGCGCAGTCGGCCGCGGGGGTCGGCGGCGTGATCAAGATGGTCCTCGCGCTGCGTCACGGGGTGCTGCCCCGGACCCTGCACGTGGCCGAGCCGACGGCCGCCGTCGACTGGGCCGCTGGCGACGTCCGGCTGCTCACCGGGGACGTCGACTGGCCGCGGACGGACCGCCCGCGGCGGGCGGGAGTCTCGTCGTTCGGCGTCTCGGGCACGAACGCGCACGTGATCGTGGAGGAGCCCCCCGCGCCCGAACCGGAGCCTGAGCCGGAACCCGAGACCCAGCCCGAGGCCGAGCCCGAGGCCGGGCCCGGACCGGTCGGCGAAGGCGGCGCCGGCTCGGGGGCCGGGGCCGCGTCCCGTCCCGCACCGGTGCCCACCGAGGCGGTGCCGTGGGTTCTGTCGGCGCGTTCGGAGCCGGGGCTGCGCGCCCAGGCCGGTCGCCTGGCGGCCTTCCTGCGGCCGGGTCCCGGCTCGGTCGCCGACGTGGGCTTCTCGCTGGTGCGGGGGCGGGCGGCGCTCGAACACCGGGCGGTGGTGCTGGGCGCCGACCGGCACGCCGCGCTGGGCGCGCTGGCCGGGGGTGAGCCGGCGGCGGATCTGGTGTGCGCGAGCGCGAGTGATGGCGCGGGCGGCGGTGACGGCCGGGTGGTGTGGGTGTTCCCCGGGCAGGGCGCGCAGTGGTTGGGCATGGGGGTGGAACTGCTCGATTCTTCCGCCGTGTTCGCGCAGCGGGTGGCGGAGTGCGACCGGGCGCTGGCCGGTTTCGTGGACTGGTCGGTGGTGGACGTCCTGCGCGGCGTCTCGGGCGCGGGATGGCTGGAGCGGGCCGAGGTGGTCCAGCCGGTGTCGTGGGCGGTGATGGTGGGCCTGGCGGCGGTGTGGGAGTCGTGGGGAGTACGGGCGGATGTGGTGCTGGGGCACTCGCAGGGGGAGATCGCCGCCGCCTGCGTGGCGGGGGCGCTGTCGGTGCCGGACGCGGCCCGGGTGGTCGCCGTCCGCGGCCGGCTGATCGCCGCCGAGCTGGCCGGGGGCGGGGGCCGGG
>NZ_UBIZ01000109.1:0-14811 GCF_900465275.1 Parafrankia sp. Ea1.12
GGTGGGGCGTTGTGTGCCGGAAATGAGATCGGGTGACGAGAACACGACAAGTCACGATCGGAGGAGTACCGACGATCTAGCATCAGCGATCATGCGGAGGGTCGGACGCAGGCCAGGCCGCCGAAGCCGGCGGATAACATCGAGGATCACGCTGAGCACCACGTTCAGAGCGATGATCTTCGCCGCCGTACCGCTGCTCGGCACCACCGCGGCCTGCGGCACCGTGACGAGCGCGCTGCCGGCGGTCGGCGACCCCCTTCCGGCCGCTGTCACCCGGCAGTCGCCGCTGCCGGCACGCTCCACCGCGTCCCCGGGGTGCGGTGACCGCACCGCCAGCCTGCGCCCGCCGGTCACGCTCCCCCCGCCCGGCCAGCCGGACGGCCCCACCCTGCGCGAGATCGTCGACCGCGGCTACCTCACGGCGGGGGTCCGTCCCGACACGCCGCCGTTCGGGTCGCGTCACCCGGACACCGGGGAGTTCGAGGGGTTCGACGTCGACCTGGCCCTGCTGGTGGGCCGGGCGCTGTTCGGCGCGGACGGCCATGTCCGGTTCCGGGCGGTGACCGGCGCCGACCGGGTCGCTCTCGTCCGCGACGGCACCCTCGACCTGGTCGCCGCAACGCTGACCATCACCTGCGAGCGCGCGGACGAGGTCGACTTCTCCGCGCCCTACTACCGGACGGCCAAAGCCGTGCTGGTGCTGGAGGACGCGCCCTACCAGGGCCTCGCGGACCTCGGCGGCCGGCGGGTGTGCGCGGCGGCCGGCACCACCTCGCTGCAGCAGGTTGTCGACGCGCCGTCGCGGCCGATCCCCGTCCAGCTTGCCAGCCCGGCCGACTGCCTGGTCGCGCTGCAGGCGGGAACGGTCGAGGCGATCGTGAACGACGAGGCCGTCCTGGTCGGGATGGTCAAGCAGGACCCGGAGACCCGCATCGTCGGTGTCGGCGCCTTCGACGTGGCCATGGGCATCGCCGTCGCCAGGGACGCGCCGGACCTCACCCGCTTCGTGAATGGCATGCTGGAGCGGGCGGACCGTGACGGAACCTGGACGGCGATCCACCGACGATGGCTGGGCGACGTCCGCCAGCCGCCCCCGCCGCCGGCCCCTGTCTACCGGGACTGATCCGGATGGCCTCGCGACGCGACGTGGACGACGCCCTGGCGCTTCTCCGGTCGGAGACGGCGGCGCTGTCGACGAGCCTGCTCGAGCTCGACGCGACCGCGGAACAGGTGCTCGGCGACGTCACGCGGCTGCGCGGGCGGACCGCCGCCCGCGCCGCGGTGGCCCGGGCCGGGCTGGGATGGCTGTGGGACCGCCATCGCGCCGTCAGCGAGGTGCTCGGCCGGGTCGAGGCTTTGCGCGGCCTGCCGGATTCCCGGATCGGCGCCCGGCAGGCGGCGCGGGTCGACGCGTTCCTGCGCGAGCCGCCGTCGCACCCGCCCACACCGCCGCCCGGGGAGTTATCCGCGCCGCTGCCCAGGGAGCTGGGATCTGCCCCTGGACAGCTGCCGGCCGGTGCGACCGACAGGCTCCCGCGGAGTGCGGCCGGCAACCTGCCGGCTGGCGCGGCCGGGCGCCTCCTCGCCGGCACCCGGGAGATCGCCGAGGCGGTCCGTGCCGAGTTGGCGGCGGTGACGGCGGCCCGGGCCGCGCATCACCGGATTCTTGTCGACGCGGCGCGTGGGCTCGCGGAGACCGACGCCGTCTGCGCACGCCTCGCGATACCCGACCTGCCGGAGCTGGTCGCCGCGCGCGCGGCGATGGGCGCCGCGGCAGCGGCGGTGACGGCCAACCCGCTGGAGACCACACCGGACGACCTCGGGCCCACCATCGCCGCGGCCGCCCAGGTAGGTGAGCTGGTCGCCGTCCTACGCCGAACTTTCGACGGGCTGGACGCGGAGCTCGCCGCGGCCGAGGACATGCTGCACCGGATCGTGTCGGTCGCGCAGGAGGGTGAACGCGCCGCCCGCACTGTGGTGGAACGCCTCACCGGCGACCCGACCGGCCTGGTGCGGCTGGGTGACGGATGGTTCGACGGCCCGCGCAGCGGGCTGCGGCCATGGCTGGACCGGCTGGTGGCGGCCGGTGCCGCGGGTGAGTGGCGGCTGGTCGCCCACGGCCTGGGCGCCTGGCACCGGGTCGCGCGGGAGACGCTCGCCGCGGCGGAGGAGACCGTCACGACGAACTCGGCGCCGCTGCGCCGTCGGGACGAGCTGCGCGGCCTGCTGGGCGCGCTGCGCGCGAAAGCCGGCCGGCTCGGCCAGCTCGAGTCGCCTCATATCGGCGAGCTGTACGAACGCGCCGCGACCGCGCTGCGCACCGTCCCGGTTGATCTGGACGCGGCACAAGCCCTGGTCACGGCATTTGGCGACGCCCTGCTGAACATCCCGCCCCCGCCACCGGCACCGGCACCGGCGTCCGCGCCGGTGGCAGCTTCAGTGTCCGCGCCGGGCGAGGTCGCGGGGGTGTCGGCGGTGTCGGCGGCGCGGCAGGTTGGTGACGGGGGCGGCCATGCCGCGTGGACGGAGGAACGCTGGTGACGGTCGACGGCATCGCCTGCCCGGAACCCGACTGCGACGGAATCATCGAGGACGGGTACTGCAACATGACCGGGCTGGCGTACCGGCCACCCGAGCCTGATCCGGGGCCACCGCCCCATCCCGACCCGAGCGGGTCGGGCACGAGCGGGTCGGGCACGAGCGGGTCGGGCACGAGCGGGTCGGACGGGAGCGGGTCGGACGGGAGCGGGTCGGCTGGCGGATCCGCGTCGTGGAGTTTGACGGCGGGCGGGACACCGCGCCGGCGTCGCCGCCCGGGCCGGGCCCGTCGTCCCCAGAGCCGGCTCGGGGAGGGGCTGGTGGACGTCCCGGACATGCCGACCCCCGATCCGGAGTCGCTGCTGCTCACCGACCCGTGTGTTCCGGAGCACCGGCGGGTGTGCTCGGCCTGCGGGGCCGAGGTCGGGCGGGCCCGCGACGGCCGGCCGGCTGCCGTCGAGGGCTTCTGTGTCACGTGCGGGCACCAGTTCTCGTTCGTCCCGGCGCTGCGCGCCGGTGACCGGGTGGGTTCCTACGAGATCGCGGGCGCGCTGGCGCACGGCGGGCAGGGCTGGGTCTACCTCGCCCGCAACCGTGAGGTCGCGGACAACTTCTGGGTCGTGCTCAAGGGCCTGCTCGACAAGGATGACCCGGACGCCCAGGCCGCCGCGATCGCCGAGCGCCGCTTCCTCTCCGCGGTGGACGACCCGGCGATCGTGCGCATCCACACGTTCGTCAGGCACGCGGGTACCGGCTACATCGTCATGGAGTACGTCGGCGGGACGTCGCTGCGCGAGGTCCTGCGGCAGCGCCGGGCGGAGGGGGGGCGTCCCGACCCACTGCCGGTCACCCAGGCGATCGCCTACATCCTGGCCGTGCTGCCGGCGTTCGCCTACCTGCACCGCAACGGCCTGGTGTTCTGCGACTTCAAGCCGGACAACGTCATGCTCGGCCGCGAGAGCCTGCGGCTGATCGACCTGGGGGCGGTCCGCCGGCTCGACGACGAGAGCGGCGCGTCCTACCGGACCCGCGGCTACTCGGCCCCGGAGGTCGAGACCGAGACGCCCACCGTCGCCTCCGACCTGTACACGGTCGGGCGGACGCTGGCCACGCTGATCCTGAACTTCCGCGGGAACACGACCACCTACGTCCACAGTCTCCCGCCGGCGTCGACGCACGAGGTCCTGGCGCGCCACGAGTCGCTCGACCTGTTCCTGCGCCGGGCCACGGCCTGGCTGCCCGAGGACAGGTTCGTCTCCGCCGACGAGATGCGCGACGAGCTGCTCGGCGTGCTGCGCGAGATCCTCGCCGCGGAACGGGGCGCACCCGTGCCCGCGCCGAGCCGGCGGTTCACCGGGGACGTCCACCTGACCGGGGAGGACGCCGACGGGTCGGTCGTCAGGCCGCGGTGGGCGAGCCTGCCACGGCTGCGCGTCGACCCGGAGGATCCGGCCGCGGGCACCCTCGCGGCGCTGCCCGACAGTTCGCCCGCGCAGCTCGCCACGCTGCTGGCGGCCATCAGCCCGGCGACGGTCGAGGTCCGGCTCCGGCTGGCCCGCGCCCACCTCGAGAACGGGGACACCGCCGCCGCCGCGGCCGTGCTCGACGAGGTCGAGGCCGAGGATCCGTTCGAGTGGCGGGTCCGCTGGTACCGGGGGCTGCTCGCGCTCGACGGCGGCGACGGCGATGGCGACACCGCCGCGGCGGCCGCGGCGTTCACCGACGTGTACGCGCAGGTGCCCGGGGAGCTCGCGCCCAAGCTGGCGCTGGCCGTCACGGCCGAGGCGGCCGGCGACCAGGCCCGGGCCGCCACGCTGTTCGACCTGGTCTCGCGGACGGACGACGGATTCACCAGCGCCGCGTTCGGCCTCGCCCGGGTGCGGGTCGCGGCGAATGACCGCGCCGGCGCGGTCGCCGCCTACGAGCGGGTTCCGCCCTCGTCGGCGGCGTATCAGGAGGCCCGGATCCGGACCGCGCTCGTCCGCGGGACCAGGACGGCGGCCGGTGTGCCGCGGCCCGCCGACCTGGTCGCCGCGTCGGGCATCCTCGCTGGCCTGGACGTCGACCGGCGGCGCCGGGTGGCACTCACCCGGGACCTGCTGCGCTGCGCGCTGGACCTGCTCCTCGCGGGAGACACGCCACCCGACCCGGACGTCGAGGTCGCCGGCACCCGCCTACGCGAGGACGACCTGCGCTTCGGGCTGGAGCGCGCCTACCGGGAGCTGGCCACCCTGGCGCGGAGCGCGCAGGAGCGCTACGACCTGGTGGATCTCGCGAACGCCGTGCGCCCGAGGACGCGACGGTGAGCGGGCGCCCGGCGGGGCCGCTGCCCCGCCCCGAGGAGCAGACCCCGGTCACGACGCCGCCCGCCTGCCCGCGGTGCGCCGCGACGCCGCTCGCCGGGGACCGGTACTGCGAGCGGTGCGGCGCGGCCCTGACCGCGACGGCCGCCTCCGGGACCGGGCCCGCTTCGCGTACCGCCGCCGCCATGCACGCCGTACTCGTTGCCGACGTCGACCGGTACGAGACCGACCTCGGCGCCGCCGCCGGTGTGTCCGACCGCGGCCTCGTCCACCACTCGAACGAGGACGGAATGGGCGTGGCGTTGGCCGCCGACAGCAGCGTCGGCGCGGTCGGCCTCGGCGCGGTCGGCGTCGTCTGCGACGGGGTGTCGAGTGCGCGGGGCTCCGGTCCGGCTGCCGCGGCCGCTGCCGCGGCCGCGACGGCTCTGCTGACCGACCGGGTCGAGGCCTGGCGGTCCCGGGCCGTTCCGGTGCCGGCGGGCGGGCCGGGCCCCGGCCTCGCACCGCAGCAGGCCTACCTCGGTGGCGGGCGGGCAGGCGGGGCGGCGACACCCGAAGCGGAGCGGGACACGGCCGGCGAGATGGCGGCCGCCCTGCGTGACGCCGCGCGGGCGGCTCAGAACGCGGCCGTCGCGGGGGCGGCCGGGCTCGGCCTCTCCCCCGCGTGCACGTTCGTGGGCACCGTCGTCGTGGACGCGACGCTGGTCGTCGGATGGCTCGGCGACAGCCGCGCGTACCTGGTCGACAGCTCCGGCGCACGCCGGCTCACCGAGGACGACACCGTCGCCGCCGAGGCCGTGCGGGCCGGCCGGCTGGCCCCTGAGCTGGCCGAACGCGGACGCGACGCCCATACGATCACGCGCTGGCTGGGAGTCGGGAGCGCCTCCGCCATTCCCCGGATCCGCGCCGTCGCGCTGCCGAGCGCGGGACGGATCGTGCTGTGCAGCGACGGCCTGTGGAACTACGCCTCCGCGGCGGAGACGCTCGCCGGCCACGTCGACGCGCTCGGGCCCGGCGCGCCGGCGATCGACGTCGCGCGGCACCTGGTCGAGGTGGCGCTGCGCGGGGGCGGCTCCGACAACGTGACCGCGATCGTCATCGACATTCCAGGGAGAACCTGATGGTGGACTTCAGTCTCGAGGTCAGCCAGAACAAGTACCTGCCCGAGGGGTCGGGCGAGGTGCACGCCGTCATCACCGTCACCGCGCACGACGTCCGCCCTGGTACTCCCGACGGCCCCGACGCCCCCGGGACGGCCGGGGCCGCCGCCACGGCGGGCGCCGCCGAGGTCATCCTGCTGGACTGCTCGGGGTCGATGGACTACCCCCACTCGAAAATCATCGAAGCCCGCCGGGCGGCCCAGGCCGCCGTCGACACGCTGCACGACGGTGTCGCGTTCGCCGTGGTGGCGGGCACCGGGCAGGCCGAAATGGTGTACCCGACGCGCCAGGAGCTCGTCGAGGCGTCGCCGCGGACCCGCGAGGCCGCGAAGGCCGCGGTGAAACGGCTGCGGCCCCACGGCGGCACCGCCATGGGCCGGTGGCTGCTGCTCGCCCGCGACCTGATGGCCACCCGCCCGGACGCCATCCACCACGCGATCCTGCTGACCGACGGCCAGAACGGCGAGAGCGAGGCCGTCTTCGCCGCCGCGCTGGCCGCGTGTGAGGGCCGGTTCCAGTGCGACTGCCGCGGCGTCGGTGCCGACTGGAAGGTGGCGGAGCTGCGCCGCGTCGCCTCCACCCTGCTGGGCGGCGTCGCCCTGCTGCGCGAGCCGGCGGAGATGGTGGAGGACTTCCGCTCGCTGATCGAGCGGGCACAGGCCCGCGGGATCGACCGGGTCGGCCTGCGGGTGTGGACGCCCAAGGGGGCGACGATCCGGTTCCTGCGCCAGGTGTCGCCCGAGCTCGAGGACCTCACCGCGCGGGCCGTCGAGGTCAATCCGCTCACCCGCGACCATCCGACGGGCGCCTGGGCCACCGGGACACGGGAGTACCACCTGTGCGTCGACGTCCCCCCGGCGCCGGTGGGGAACGAACGGCTCGCCGCCCGCGTCAGCGTGATCGCCGGCGAGGACGAGCTCTCCCGGACGGCGGTGCTCGCCGCGTGGTCCGAGGATGACGAGCTGTCGACCCGCATCGACGAGGTCGTCGCGCACTACACCGGCCAGACGGAGCTGGCGCGCGCCGTGCAGGGCGGGCTCGCGGCACGCCGCGACGGGGACGAGGTCAGCGCGGTCACCCTGCTCGGCAGGGCCGCGCGGATCGCGGCCGCCGCCGACGACGGCGCGACCCTCGAACGGCTGGCGAAGGTCGTCGACATCGACGACGCGGCCACCGGAGCGGTACGGCTGCGTCCCCAGGTCGACACCCTCGACGAGATGGACCTGGACGCGGGCTCGACCGTCACCGTGCCCGCCCGGCGGTGAGCTCGCCGCACCCCCCGGGCCAGGTCAGCGCGGACGCCCCGTGCGCCGGGTGCGGGTTCCCCATGCCGGTGACCGAGCCCGTCTGCCGCGCGTGCGGTCACAACGCCGTCACCGGGACAGGCCCCCGGGCGGTCGGCGTGGTCCCACTGGGCCGCGCGGCGACGCGCGCCGCTCCGGAGGCGACCGACGGGTGGGCGTCCAACGGTTCGGCGGGCACCGGATCGGCGGGCACCGCGTGGGCGGTCGAGATCGCTCCCGACCGCGCCTACTTCGACCGCGGGGAGAACGACGGCGCGGTCTTCCCCACCGACGCGGCCGGCCGGCTGATCCGGATGACGGCCCCACGGGCGGTCATCGGACGGCGCAGCCGCTCCCGAGGCCGGGCACCGGAGCTCGATCTCTCGCTGCCTCCCATGGATCCTGGCGTGTCCCGCTCGCACGCACTGCTTGAGCGGCACGCCGACGGGACGGTCACGGTGACCGACCTCCGCTCGGCGAACGGGACCTGGCTCGGCCCGGACGCGGCCCACCTGGCCAGGGTGGGTGTGGACGACTCGGCGCTCGTGCGCGAGGGCGACCACGTCTTCGTCGGCGCCTGGACCCGGGTGACCGTCAGACCACGCTGAACGCCCGTCCATCCCCGGACTCCACCGACCGTCCAGGCCCTGCCACGTCCCGCACCCATACCTTGACCTGAAGTTAGGTTTAACCTTTAGTCTGGCCGTCATGAGCGATCTGACGATCTCCAACCAGCGCGCGGCGGCTGAAGCCGGGCCCGCGGACACACCACCGAGTGCCGCCGAGCACACGCCGGACATCACACCGCTGCGGGTCGCGGTCGTGCTCGCGAGCGTCCGCGCCGGCCGGTTCGGCCCGGTCGTGGCCGGGTGGTTCGCCCGCCGGGCCGGGCAGCGCCCCGACGTCACCGTGGACGTCGTCGACCTCGCCGGGATCGCCGGGATCGGCGGCGCGAACACCGCCGTTGTCGACACGGCCGCTGTCGACCCGATGACCTGGGAGTCCTTCGCGGACCGCGTCGGCGCCGCCGACGCGGTCGTGATCGTCACCCCGGAGTACAACCACAGCTTCCCCGGACCGCTCAAGACCGCCGTCGACGCACTCGGCCCGCAGTGGCACGCCAAGCCCGTCGCGTTCGTCGCCTACGGCGGGATGTCCGGCGGGCTGCGCGCCGTCGAGGCGTTGCGGGTCGTCTTCGCCGAGCTGCACGCGGTCACGATCCGCGACACGGTCAGCTTCCACAACGCCTGGAGCCGGTTCGGTGCCGACGGCGAGCCGCTCGACCCCGGCCCGGTGGACGGCGCGGCGACAGCGCTGCTGGACCAGCTCTGCTGGTGGGGGTCCGCCCTGCGCGACAAGCGGCGCACCCACCCGTACCAGCGTTGACCGGGTGACCGGGGCCCCGGATCCGGTGACCGCGCCCGCCGGCGACGCGGCGATCTCCCGTCCCACCTCGAACCGTTCCGTCGTCGTGATTCGCCCTCCCACGACCCGGCCCCACGACCCGGCCCCGGGAGCCGATCTGCGCGGTTCGCCCGCCGCACCCCCCGTGTACCCCTTCTGTCGCGTCTCGTACAGTCACGGGGCCCGGCGGATGCCGCGTCTGCCGCGTGCGCGGCAGACGCCCACGTCAGGCTATGACGCGGGAACCCGGCACCGGCGCCCACCACGGCATCCCCGCGCCCGACCACCATCGCGCCACGGCGCGTGGTGGCCACGACGTGCAATGGCGGCGACGTTCAACGAGGAGCGGACGAACGGATGATCGGCGACGACACCCACGTGCGGAACAATCGCACCCGGTGGAACGAGATCTCCGACGACTACCAGCGGTTCAACGCCCCCCAGATCCGCGGGCAGGCGTTCACCGGCGACATCACCTGGGGGGTGTGGGGCATCCCCGAGTCGCGGCTGAACGTCCTCGGCCACGTCGTCGGACTCGACGTGCTGGAGATGGGCTGCGGCGGGAGCCAGTGGTCGACCGCGCTCGCCCGCCGCGGCGCGCATCCGGTGGGGCTCGACCTCTCCGAGCGCCAGCTGCACCACAGCCGCCGGCTCCAGCGCGAGACCGGGCTCGAATTCCCGCTCGTGCAGGCCAGCGCGGAGGAGGTGCCGTTCGCGGCCGGGTCGTTCGACATCGTCTTCGCCGATCACGGCGCCTTCTCGTTCGCCGATCCCTACCGGGCGATCCCCGAGGCGGCCCGGATCCTGCGCCCCGGCGGGCTGCTCGCCTTCGGTCACGTGAGCCCGATCTACGAGATCAGCATCCCGGACGGCGCCGAGGCCGCCGGCGACCGGCTCGTCGGTGACTACTTCGGCCTGCGCCTCATCTCCGACACCGACGGCCTGGTCAGCGCGAACCTGCCGTACGGGGCCTGGATCAGGCTGTTCCGCGAGAGCGGGTTCGTCGTCGAGGACCTCGTCGAGCCGAGGCCCGAGACCGGCGCGGACGCCACCCACCGCGACAACGCCGAGGAGGCGTGGGCGCGCCGGTGGCCCTCGGAGTGCATCTGGAAGGTCCGCCGGGTCTGACCGACCGCCGGGGCCCGGGGCGGCCCACGAACGGGTCACCCGGTCCGGGCGCCCAGGCCGGCGCCAGGCACGAGGATGACGTGCGGAGGCACGCACGATTTCACCTCGAGGAGGATCGACGCACACGATGAGCCCGACCCCACCGATCCCGAGCGCAGAAATCCCGGCCGCATGACCGTTCCGACCAGGCCGGGGCCGGAGCTGCGGGTCCGGCTGCCCCAGGTCGCGCCGTCCGTCCGCGAGTTCCTCGCGACGGAGGCGGGTGGCGCCGTCCTGCTCGTCATCGCCGCGACGGCGGCGCTGATCTGGGCGAACAGCCCCGTCGCGGACAGTTACCACGACCTCTGGGAGACCACCGCCACCCTCGGGGTGGGGGACGCGGCGCTGTCGATGACCCTGCACCACTGGGTCAACGACGGCGCGATGGCGATCTTCTTCGCGGTCGTCGGGCTGGAGATCAACCGCGAGTTCACCACCGGGGAACTGCGGGACCGCCGGACGGTCGCCGTGCCCGCGCTCGCCGCGGTCGGCGGTCTCACACTGCCGGCGCTGATCTACTTCCTGTTCAACTCCTCCGGGCCCGCCGCAGACGGCTGGGGCATCCCGATGTCGACCGACACCGCCTTCGTCGTCGGCATTCTCGCCCTGTTCGGGCCGCGCTGCCCCGACCGGTTGCGGCTGTTCCTGCTGACGCTGGCCATCGTCGACGACATCGGCGCGATCGCCGTCGTGGCGATCTTCTACACCGACCAGGTGGACGCGGTCTGGCTCGGCGCCGCGGCCGCCGTCCTGGTCGTGATCGGGGTCATGCGCTGGATGGGTGTCTGGCGGCTGCCGCCGTACGTGGTGGCCGCGCTCGTTCTCTGGGTGGCGATCTACTCGTCGGGGGTGCACGGGACGCTCGCCGGCGTGATCATCGGGCTGGTCCTGCCGTCCGCGCCGCCGCGCCGCGAGCAGATCGACGAGGTGCCGATCTACGTCCGGGCACTACGGGAGGACTCCACGGCCTCGCGGGCCGCGCTGGCCGTCTCCGCGGCCAAGTCCACCGTCTCCACCAGCGAACGGCTGCAGTACACCCTGCACCCGCTCAGCGCGTACCTGATCGTGCCGATCTTCGGCCTGGCCAACGCGGGCGTGCACCTCGACAGCCACACCCTCGCGGACGCGTCCACCTCCCCGGTCACGATCGGGGTCGCGGTCGCGCTCCTGGTCGGCAACGGGATCGGGATCACGGCGACCTCGCTGGTCGCCATGCGCACCGGGCTCGGCGCGCTGCCCGGCGGTGTCCGCTACGGCCACCTGGTGGGCGCGGCCGTCCTCGCCGGAATCGGGTTCACCATCTCGCTGTTCGTCACCGAGCTGGCGTTCACCGACGAGGCCCTCGCCGAGCAGGCCAAGATCGGGATTCTGGTCGGCTCCTTCGCCGCCGCGGTGCTGGGCACGTTCGTGCTGCGCTATGTCGGGGAACGCTGGTCGTTGTGCTCGCCGGGCTCCGACGAGGCGATCCCGGCGCTACCGCCGCGCCCATGGCACTCGCCGACGCCGGCCGTCATCCCGGTCATCCGCTGACCGGCCGGAACCCGTGCGGGCGACGGCCGTCCGCAACGGCCCGAGCTCGAGCCGGCCGCGGTACCGCACCCCGTCGATGAAGATCGTCGGGGTGCCCTGCACCCGCAGCTCGGCGCCGCCGGCGTAGTCGGCCTCGACGGCGTCGCCGTAGGGCTGGGCCGGGTCGCCGACGACGAGGTCGGTCTCGATCCCCAGGGACCGGGCGAAGGCCATGAGGTACTTGTCGGCCAGCTTGTCCTGGTTCGTGAACAGCAGGTCGTGCATCTCCCAGAACCGGCCGTGCGCCCCGGCGACCTCGGCCGCCAGCGCGGCGGTGAGTGCGTAGGGATGGATGTCGAAGACCGGGAAGTGCCGGAACACCTGCCGGACCTGGCCGTCAGAGGAGTCGACCAGCTCGTGCAGGATGGCGGCCGCACGGGCACAGTAGGGGCACTCGAAGTCGCCGTACTCGACGATCACCACCGGCGCGCCCGGCTCACCCCGGGAGTGGCGCCCGGGATCGGTCGAGACGCACCGGCTCTGCTTCCCAGCTCGCCCGTGCGCCTTGCGGGCGTCGGCCCGTGGGCCGACACCCGGCCCCGACGGCACGTCGCAGACACCGGTCGCACCCGGATCCCCATCGGACCCCGCGCCATTCACCGAATTCTCGCGAAACGCACCACCCGCTTGAGCGGACACATCCACGCGAACTCCCGCATCTTCTTCGTCTACCATTCCTTCAGGAACTTCCACGTTTTCTTCAATTGGCGACCCTTCACGAATTCGGCACCCCTTCACGAGTCACAGCATTCCCGCCAACCACAGAATTCTCTCGGACCACAGCGTTCTTGCCAACCACAGAATTCCCGCCAACCACAGTATTCTTGTTAACTACAGCATCGTTGTTAACTACAGCATTCTCGCGAACCTCACCCATACGGTCATTGTAGCGAGCGACGGCGACCTCGCGATGCCGTTAGGCTGACGCCCGTGGCCGAGCCGAGAACGTCGGAACGACGTGTTTCAAAGGCCGACGACGATCTGGCGGTCCGGGCGGTGGACCTCCACATACGACGTGGGACGAGCTGGGGCGGCCATGCTGGCCACGGCGGGCGGGAAATCGTGCACGGCCTGTCGTTCGAGGTTCCCCGCGGATCGGTCACCGGAGTCATCGGCCCGAGCGGATGCGGAAAAACCACGCTGATGCGGGCGGTCGTCGGCATCCAGCGCGGAGTGAGCGGAGAGCTACGGGTACTCGGCCTCGACGCGTGCGAGATCGAGCTCCGGCGGCGGGTTGGCTACGCCACCCAGACCGCCTCCGTCTACGACGATCTCACCGTCGACGAGAACCTGCGTTATTTCGCAGCGCTCTCCGCGGACCGGGTCCTCAGCCCAGCCGAGATCATCCGCCGGGCCGAGCGCGCCGCATCCGGGGTCGGCCTGGCGACCGAGGGCCGCACACCGGTCGGCCAGCTCTCCGGCGGCCAGCGCTCCCGGGTGTCGCTGGCCGCCGCGATCATCGGCGGGCACGAGCTGCTCGTCCTGGACGAGCCGACCGTCGGCCTCGACCCGGTGCTGCGCCGCGAGCTGTGGGACGAGTTCCACCGGATGGCCGACCGCGGCCTGACCCTGCTCGTCAGCTCACACGTGATGGACGAGGCGGCCCGCTGTGACCGCCTCCTGCTGCTGCGCGAGGGCCGGCTGATCGCGGACGAGAAGCCCGCCGACCTGCTCGCCCTGACCGGGGCCGGCGACCTCGACCACGCGTTCCTGTGCCTGGTGGAGTCGTCCGCGCCGGCCTGCGCCGACTCCCCGGTACGCGGCGACGCGCCTCCCCCGCGGGACAGCCCCCGGCTTGTCGGCGCTTCCCGGGCGAGCGACGCGCCCTCGGCCCTCGGCGTGCCCCGAACCCGCGGCACGCCGGAGGCCCGTGGCAGGAACACGCGCCAGCCGCTGAACCTCGCGCG
This sequence comes from Parafrankia sp. Ea1.12, assembly GCF_900465275.1. Classification (NCBI taxonomy): domain Bacteria; kingdom Bacillati; phylum Actinomycetota; class Actinomycetes; order Frankiales; family Frankiaceae; genus Parafrankia; species Parafrankia sp. Ea1.12. Next base: position 13,332 of record NZ_UBIZ01000109.1, read on the forward strand.
CACCAGCAGCACCGCGCTGCGGGTGATCCGCCAGATGCGCCGCGACCGGCGCACCGTCCTGCTCGTCCTCGTACTCCCACCCACGCTGCTGGGGCTGCTGCAGGCCATCTTCGCGAACAGCCCCACCGCCTTCGACCGGGCCGGGACGGGCTTGCTCGGCGTCTTTCCGCTGATGACGATGTTTTTTCTAACCTCGGTCGCCATGCTGCGGGAACGGCGGTCCGGGACGCTGGAGCGCCTGATGACCACGCCGATCGGCCGCGGCGACCTGCTCGCCGGGTACGGCATCGCGTTCGGGCTGCTCGCCGTCGCGCAGGCCGTCGTCACGACCACGACGGCCGTCGTCCTGCTGGACCTGCACATCGCCGGGCCGCTGCCGGTGCTCGGCCTGCTCGCCGTGCTCGCCGCCCTGTTCGGCACCGCGCTCGGCCTGCTCACCAGCGCCTTCGCGAACTCCGAGTTCCAGGCGGTGCAGTTCCTGCCACCGGTCCTGCTCCCCCAGTTCCTGCTGTGCGGCATCCTCGTGGCGCAGAGCCAGCTGCATCCCGTCCTCGCCACGGTGAGCTTCCTGCTCCCGATGACCTACGTCGTGGACGCGCTGACCCGGATCGGCGCCTCCCCCGGGGTGCCGGCGCTGGTCGTCCGGGATGCCCTCGTCATCGCCGCGTGCACGCTGGTCGCCCTGGCCCTGGCCGCGGCGACGCTGCGCCGGCAGGGCCCGTGAACCGCCCGTCAGGCCGTGCGGTCCAGGCCGACGGCGGCGAGGCGGGCGTAGTCCGGTGAGGTGCGCAGCAGCTCCTCGTGCCGGCCGGTGGCGACCACGCTGCCCTCGTCGAGCACGACGATCAGATCCGACGCCCGGACCGTCGAGATGCGGTGCGCGATGACCAGCAGCGCCCGGCGGGCGGCGATGTCCGCCATCACCCGGGTCAGCGCGTGCTCGTTGACCGCGTCCATCTGGGACGTCGGCTCGTCGAGCAGCAGCAGGGTGGGCCGGGCCAGCAGCGCGCGGGCCACGGCGACGCGCTGGCGCTCCCCGCCGGAGAGCAGCACCCCGTGGTCCCCGACGTCGGTGTCGAGGCCGGCGGGCAGGCGGCGGACGACCGCGGTGAGCCGGGCGATGTCGACAACCTCGGCGATCTCGGCGTCGGTGGCGTCCGGGCAGGCGTAGGCGAGGTTGTCGCGCAGCGAGCCGCTGAGCACCGGGGCGTCCTGCTCCACGAGGTTGACCTGCCGCCGGGTCTGGGCCCGTTCGGAGCAGCCCAGCGGCACGCCGTGGACGAGGATCTCCCCCGCGTCCGGCTCGTAGAACCGCTCGATCAGGCCCAGCACCGTCGACTTGCCGGCCCCGGACGGCCCGACCAGCGCGACCTGGCCCCGCGCCGGCACGGTGAACGACAGTCCCCGCAGGACGGGCCGCTCGACGTAGGAGAACCAGACGCCGCGGAACTCCAGCGCCGGCGTCTGGTCCGCCCCTACG
>NZ_UBIZ01000245.1:0-2633 GCF_900465275.1 Parafrankia sp. Ea1.12
GTGTGCTGCCCGACCCGACCCGCAGCACCGGCGGCGGTGGCCGGCGGGGCGGCGTTCACCTTCGGCTACACCGAGCACGTCGAGCTCCTCACCGCCGCTGGCGCGCAGGTGCTCACCGTCGACCCGCTGCGCGACGAGACCCTCCCGGACGGCACGGACGCGCTGGTCGTCGGTGGCGGGTTCCCCGAGGAGCATGCCGGCGCGCTGGCGGCGAACAGCCGGCTGCGTGGGCAGGTCGCGGCGCTGGCGGCCCGCGGCGCGCCGCTGGTCGCCGAATGCGCCGGGCTGCTCTACCTGGGCCGTTCGTTGGACGGGACGGCGATGTGCGGGGTTCTCGACACCGACGCGGTGATGGGCCCGCGGCTCACCCTGGGCTACCGGCATGCGGTCGCCGCGGCTGACAGCCCGCTGGTGGCGGCGGGGACGGTCGTCACCGCCCACGAGTTCCACCGCACCCGGCTGAGCGTCGACCGGGCGGAGCTGCCCGGGACACCGGCCTGGCAGGTGGACATCCCACCGCCGCGGTTCGGTGACAGCGACCCCGCCGCCGGTGCCGGCGGGCGGGTGGACGACGGAGACGGCGGAGCGGACGGTACGGCGGTGGGTGGGCGACCTGAGGGGTTCGTCCGCGGCGGGGTGCACGCCTCCTACCTGCACCTGCACTGGGCGGGCCTACCCGCCGTGCCGGCGCGGCTCGTCGCCGCCGCCGCCGGTACCGCCCGCACCCGCCCATCCGGCGGCACCCCACCCGCCGGCGGCGGCGGGCACGGCCATGGACGGGACGCCGGTGGCAATCCCCCGGCGTCCCCTGGAACAACGGAGGTGTCATCGCGGTGAGCGGCACGGTGAACCCCCGACTCGTCGGTGTCGGTGTCGGCCCGGGCGACCCGGACCTGGTGACCTACCGGGCGGTCCGCGTTCTGCGGGAGGCGACCGTCGTGTTCGTCCCGGTCAGCGACGGCCACGGCCCGTACGGTCCCGCGCCGGGCAGCCCCAGCCCCACCGACCGGCCCGGGACGGCCACGGGTGCGGGTGCGGGGCCGCCGGGGCGGGCGGAGGTGACGGTGCGCGCCCACGTCGACCACGACCGGATCGTGACGCTGCCGTTCCGGATGGCCGGCGACGCCGACTACCTCGGTCCCGCCCGTGCCGTCGCCGCCGCCCTACGTGGCGAAACCACCGGCACCGCGGACGGCGCGCCCGACGGCGGGCCGCCCGGCACCTTGGCCGGCCCGGCGACAGCGCCAGACACAGGACCTGGGTCTGGGATCACGGTGGCGTTCGCGACGATCGGAGACCCGAACCTGTACTCGACGTTCACCGCCCTCGCCGCCGCAGTGCGCACCCTGCTCCCCGACGTCGAACTGGACACGGTGCCGGGTATCACCGCGATGCAGGACCTGGCCGCCCGGTCGGGCACCGTGCTCGCCCACGGCGCGGAAACCCTCGCGCTGCTCCCGCTGACCGCCGGCGTCGACGCCTACCGCAGCGCGGTCGCCGGCTTCGACACCGTCGTCGCCTACAAGGGTGGGCGTGCCCTGCCCGCCGTCCGCGGGGTGCTCGCCGACGCCGCCCGGCTCGACGGGCCGGCCGGGCACGCCGTCTACGGGGCCGCGCTCGGCCTGCCCGAGCAGGACATCCGTCCCGCCGCCGACCTGGAACCGGGCGAGACCGGGCCCTACCTGTCCACGGTCCTGGCGACGCGGCGGGCACGGTGGCCACGATGAGCCACCCCGGCCGCGGCACCGGTCAGCCAGTGGACGGCGCCGGGCCGGGACGCGGGCGGGTCAGTTTCGTCGGCGCCGGCCCGGGTGCCGCCGATCTGATCACCGTGCGCGGCGCGGCGGTTCTCGCCGCCGCCGACGTGGTGATCTGGGCGTCCTCGCTGGTGCACCCCGCCATCCTCGACCATGCCCGTGACGGCGCCGAACTGATCGACTCCGCGGCGTTGCCGTTGGAGGGCGTCGAGGCGGTCTACCGCCGTGCCGCCGAGCAGGGTCTGCACGTCGCCCGGGTCCACTCGGGGGATCCGGCGCTGTGGGGGGCGGTGCAGGAGCAGCTGGAGATCTGCGACCGGCTCGGCCTGGACAGCGACATCGTGCCCGGGGTGAGCAGCTTCACCGCGCTCGCCGCGGCGTTGCGCCGGGAGCTGACCGTCCCCGAGGTCGCCCAGTCGGTGATCCTGACCCGGCTCGGGGGTGGGAAGACCCCGATGCCACCCGGGGAGGAGGTCCGCGACCTCGCCCGGCACGGCACGACGATGGCGCTGTTCCTGTCCGCGGCCCGTTCCGGGCAGCTGCGCGACGAGCTGCTCGCCGGCGGCTACCCGCCGGACACGCCCTGTGTCGTCGCCTACCAGGTGAGCTGGCCGGACGAGCTGATCGTGCGCTGCACCCTCGACACGCTCGCCGACACGGTCAAGGCGCACCGGCTGTGGAAGCACACCCTGGTGCTCGTCGGCCCGGCGCTGGTGGCCGGGGGGCGACGCTCCCACCTGTACCACCCGGGGCATTTTCACACCTACCGGCGGGCGCAGTCCGGTGCGCGCACGGTGCTGCGCGACGCCGACCGGGCGCTGGCCGCCGCCGGCGCAGACGATGCCCGTGACGCCGTCCGCGAGCGCGGCGGTGGAC
>NZ_UBIZ01000174.1:0-20346 GCF_900465275.1 Parafrankia sp. Ea1.12
CCCGTACCCCGGTTGCGTGGGCAGGTTCGGTGCCGGCCGGGACGACGATCGGGACAGGCGAAAGATCTGCGGAACCTTCCGTGCTCACCTGCTGGCCAGCCACGACCGGAGCAGCGTCTACGGCGCCGGTGTCGGCATCGTCGGGGGTGTCATCGAACAGCGAGGGCTGAAAGGCACCTACGGTGCTCATAGCCCAGCCAGCCAAACATCCGCACCCGACCCAGCCGCCGGCACAGCAGAGTCGGGAGGGCCGGTATCCCCGCCATACAGACCACGCCCGGCATAGGTCCACGCCCCGAGGACAACCGTGGCCGGATCACCGTCTGGACGGCCGAACGCATCCCCCGGCACCCGGCCCGCCATCGCCGCACCGAGCGTGCGCGACCAGACCCGCCGCACCGTGCGCAACGCGGTGAACGTCGTGGACCACCGGCGGGCTTTCGAGATCCAATGACCACCAAACCCGTACTGGTGAGCCCACCGCAGCAGCCGAGGCACATCCCCGGAGTCCCGGCCGAGCGCCGTATCCAACGCCGCGGTGAACACCGGATCGTGCCCGAGCCGCCAGCAGGTCTCGACCAGGCGGCGCACATGCGGCGCCAGGACCAGCCGACCCAGCCCGGCCAGCGACCGCACCGGATGATCCAACGACCCACCGGCCGTCACCGATTTCGTCAGGTACTTCGCCAGGTAGTTACTGACCCGCGCGACGTCGGTGGGCCCGTCGAGCGCGATGCGGCGGATGTCGACCCGCACACCCCAGCGGACCGCCCAGCCCTCCTCGGGTGCCGTGGCGTCGAGGGTGACCGCGTCCGGATCGGGAGCCGGCACCGCCACCGACCCGACAACGCCCCGCAGAGCGTCCGCGACCAGATCCCCATCCGCCCACCCCGGAGGAGCCGAGTCGGGACCGTCCGGCCCGTCGACCCGCACCACCACATGCAGATGCACCACGCCCCGTGCCTGCATTTCCGCGACCTTGACGAAACTCAACCGCGCGGCCCGCCGAAGCCCCGCCACGGTCAGCCCAGCCGCCGCCGCTACCGCCGATTCGGTCGCGTCACGGGTGGCCTTCCACAGTTTCGGAACGAGTGCGTTCCAGGTCACCGTCCGGCCGTACGAGTAGCAGTCCGCGCAGATCGGCGCGCCGAGCCGGGAATCCTCGGCTCGGTGCCGCTCATGGCAGCCCGCCGGACGGCCATGCGGACACAGGCCCCGCCGGGGGTGGCAGGCCCGCACCGGACCGGTCTTCCCGCCCTGCTGACGACGGGAGTGCACCGGGCCGAACGACGGCGCGGTGAGGGTGACGAACCAGGCCGGATGCCCGGTGACCGTGTCCGGGACACCCTTGCCGCCGGCCAGCCCGGCCAGGACCAGCCGCCGCGCATCCCGCTTGTAGGTGGCGGAGCAGGCGGGGCACACCGAGGCCCGCCGGTTGTTGCACCGCACATGCAGCACCCCGCCCGGTTGGTCCGAGCTGGTGAACGCGCGGCGGACCTCACCGGTAGCGATATCGACATGGTCAACATGGCCGGTCAGGCGGATCGGTCGGGAACAATCACCGGCGACCGGCCGGTTTTCGGGCAGGCTCACGCCCACGTCCACGGGATTCACCGCGTCCTTTCACCCGAACAGCACCGGGCCGGCCCGGAAAAGAACACAGGCCAGCACGGACACCGCACGGTTACGGCAGGAACGGAAACAGGAACGGGAAACAGCCGACACACACCCGACGGGCCATCCGCCGTACACCCATCCAACACCGAAACACCTGCACAATGCTGCCCAAAAAAAGCGACCAATAACTGGCAGCGCGGGTGGCACGTGAAAGGCAGCGAAGCCGGCATGAAACCGGCACCGCAACGGCACGAAAAAGGAACGGGCAGCCCGGGGAGTGTCAGCCGCCGCAGCGGCCTACCCGCTCAGAACCCGAAACACCCGACACCACGACAGCACACGCCACCGGCACACCTGCACCACCCCAGACAGAGACGGGAACAGGCCACGCGAACACGCATGACCCCAGGTGCAGCAGCCCGAGCCCGGTCCGTGCCGCTCCCAGGCGGCTCGCATGTGGACAGCCCGACAATGTGGCGTACTGCCGTACAAAACATTGATCACAATGGCGCAGGGCCGGAGCCCTCGAATGCCATCACCTACTATACCGGCCCAGGCCGGCTGAAACCAGCGAATACGACGACGACCCCGAACCACCGGCGAGGGGGAAGCCGGAACAGGTTCGGGGCCGTCAGCTCGTGACGATCACATCAGGTCACGTCAGGTTGGAGAGGATTCCGCCATCAGGTCCCGGAACGGGAACATGACTTCCCAGACCTCGACCTCAGATACGGCGTCGTCGTCACGCAGCCGTACCCGGTAGCCGGAGAAGCTCACCCCGGCCGGGACGACATCCGCCGGGGGACGCGCCCCGGTCATCACGACCCGAGGGTTCGCACCCGTCAGCAGGCGTTGCCGCCGAAGACGGGTACCGACCGCCCACGCCACCCGGGACTGTTCCAGCGGTGTGACCCGGCGGTGCAGCAGCACCAGGCCCACCGTGGACAGCTGCACCACGCCAACCCCGGCCCCGACCATCACATCCGGGTCGACGTCCAACACGTCGCACAGCAACATCTCTTGATCGTCAGAGTCAGGGTGCAGTGGTTTCGGGAGCAGACCGACAACCAGACCGTCGTGGTAGCCGATCCGCAGCTCCGGCAACGCACCCACGTCGAACTCCCAGCGCGACGTATCCGCCACCGCCAGCCCGCTCACCGGCCCCACCCCGACCGCCGCACCGGCATCACAAGATGACGATCCGACCCAGCCCGACGAACGGCAGCGCCATGTACTCGCCGGGGCGTAACCCCAGGTCGAGCGCACACCGCGTCGCATCGGCGGCGTCGACGAACGGCGCGACCACCCGCACCCCCGGCACCACCAGCGCCCACACCCCCGGCGGAGTGACCACCCCCCGAGCGGTCACTGGCCACGCCGACGTGGGAACGCTGGCCGTCCTGCGTGTACCACCACGGGTCATCGTCATAGGCGTATTCCTCCTCCCCGGCGTCGTGGTCCTCCTCCTCACAGTCGTCCTCACGATCGTCACTGCTGCTCATCAGACCTCCCCGTATCCGTTAAATCGTTGAACTCCCCATCGCCCACTCCGGCCAGGAACGCCCGCCACTCGGCCATCGAGAACAGCAACGCCGGACCATCCGGCTGACCGGCCTGACGCAGCACCACCCCCACCCCGACCGACGCCGACGCGAACGCCAACGGCGCGACCTCCACCGCCGCATCACCCGCCCCCGACGCCCGACGCCACACCAGCCGATCCCGGCCGAACACCGGCACCTCAAAGTCCAAGCCGGCCGACCACTCCCGCATCCACCCGTCCACCCCGCATCACCTCCCCACGACGAGCTCGGACAGAGAAAGCGGCAGCCCCGGGTGGAGCACTGGGGGTGTGTGGCCCTGACGGAGCCCCACCCGAGACCACCAAGGAGCCACCGCGCCTCTCCTACGGCCCCCAGCCCGAGACGCGCCGTGCCTCCCACCTACGCGGCCCCAGCCGGGGGGACGACCCCAAGCCCGACCAGAACCGTGAGAACAAGGGTCGACGCCACGCCGGGACGCCCCTACCGCCCATCGGGGACGTTTAGGACGCCTAGAATGCCGTCCGGAACGTCCCACCAGGAGGGTGTGAACATGTCGGCTCAGGGAACAAGCGAGCGTCTGCGAGTGGCGATGGCAGCAAATGGTGTGGAGGTCGAATCCCTTGCGCGATCCGTCGGCGTCGATCCCAAGACAGTGCAGCGTTGGTTGAAGGGACGCCTTCCCCACCCACGTCACCGGTGGAAGGCGTCCGACGCACTCGGCTGCTCCGAACAGGACCTCTGGCCAGAGATCGCGATCGCCAACGCCTCAGGAACCGCTGCCACCGCCGAGATCATGTCGGCCTACGCGCGACGCGCCGACACCCCGGTTCAGCTCTGGTCCCGGATGCTTGACCGGGCCACCACCAGCATCGACCTGCTCGGATACGCGATGCTGTTCTTTCCCGAACAGCACCCTGACCTTCCGGAATTGCTCACCGACAAGTGCGCCCGCGGCCTACAGGTCCGAATCCTGCTTGCGGACCCCTACTGTCCCGAGGCCGCGATCCGCGACGACCTCGAAGGACTCGACGGCACGCTATCCGGACGTATCCGCTCCACCGTCCGCCACTTTGAACCCCTACTCGACAACCCCGGGGTCGAACTACGCTACCACCGCTTGCCGCTTTACAACGCCGTCTACCGTTTCGACGACCAGATGCTCGTCACCCCGTACCTCTATCGACTCCACGGCTTCCAACATCCGTTGCTGCACCTCAAGCGGCTCGGCCCCGCCGGAATCTTCGAGTCCTACGCCCACCAGTTCGAAGCAATCTGGACCGCCCCCACCACGACCCAGAGCCCCACCGCCGACCGCGAACAGGAGATCTAGAGATGGGCCGGATCGACTATTACCACGACCCCAACGCGCCCGCGGCGAACTCCCTTGTTGTCGGAGGATCCGCCGTCGTCACCGACAAGGACGGACGCATCCTTCTGCAACGACGCGCCGACTCAGGCAACTGGGCACTCCCGGGCGGCACCATGGACATCGGTGAGACCTTCGCTGACTGCGTCATCCGCGAGGTCAAGGAAGAGACCGGCTTCGACGTCGCCATCACCCGCATCGTCGGCATCTACTCCGACCCCGCGCACGTCTTCGCCTACGACAACGGCGAAGTCCGCCAGCAGTTCAACATCTGCTGCGCCTGCACCATCACCGGCGGCACCCTCACCGTCAGTGATGAATCCACCAGCGTCGACTTCTTCCCAATCAACGACATCGAGCGCCTACAGATCCACGAGACGATCAGAATCCGCATCCGCGACCACCTCGCCAACACCGCCCCTACCCTACGGTAGTCACCTGATAGCGGGACGTGATATTGAAAGATCGTCGCCAATATGCTGTACGGGTTCAAGGGCGGCCCTTCGGGCCGCCGCCGTAGATGAGCCGCGCGCGCCGCACACGCCGCGCCGAACGGGACCCCGTCCGGTCCGCCGCGCGCGGCGGGGCCCCGCCTCCCTTCGGTCGGCACCCCACCGGCGCGTCGGTCCGGCCGCCCGTTCAGCGCGTCGGAACGTCGCGGGATCGACTAGTCCGGTTGCCGGCATACCCGCCTTGCTCCGCGTACACGTTCTTCTGGGCTGATGAGCGGCCGGAGCCGAGTCCTATCGGCCGTGCGGCCGTTGTCCTCTCGACTTTATATCGAGTAGTTCCACTTCGAAGCGGAGGTCGGAGTCGGGCGGAATGATGGGCGGAAAGCCGTCGTGGCCGTACGCGTCGTCAGATGTGATGTCGAGAAACGCCTTCTCGCCGAGCGACAGCTGGGGGATCCCCTCATCCCACCCCCTGATCACCTTGCCGACACCGATCGGGACCACGAACGGCGACCCTCGATCACGGGACGAGTCGAACTCATCGCCGGGCTGCGGGTTGCCGCCGCCGATCCAGTCGTCGTGCCCGACAGTGAGGAAGGTGCCGACATAGTGAATCGCCACCGTGTCCCCCTTCTTGGGGAAGTTCTTACCGTCCCCCGGCGAAATGGTTTCAATCGTTACGCCCATGCGGCCAGCCTTTCCTCGCTGATGGACCACCCCGCGCGGCGGCTACTCGGCCCTGGTAGAGCCGAGCAGCCCGGCGTCACGGACCGCCGCACCCCGCACGGGCAGGAACGGGGATCTCCAAGAAGTATGTCAGTCGACCTACCTCCTGGACTCACGTTCGACCCTGCTCGCTCGACGGCCCTCGCGGCGGCCGATCAGCGGCCTATCTAGTGGCAACCGCCGAGAGACCAGCGCTTGACGCTGGTCATCAGTGGCCGATGAGAGGGTGTCGAGCGCGGCGGCACGGTTGGTGCCGGTGAGCTGCCGAGATCCACCGGCCAGGCCAGGACACGTCTGGGACGACTCACCGCAGTCGATCAATCCTTGTGAAACGAGCTGTATAAGAGCGCCGCCCGGGAACGGGGGGATCCCGGGCGGCACCTACGATCAAGGATGCCAGCGTGGCTACCGTGGGGCAACGGTTCCAGCGGGGTACACGCCGTTCCGCCGTGCGGACGTTTCACAGGTGACCGCCGGTTGTTTCCCCTTTCCCGTGGCGCCACATGGTCTAACGGCCTACCTACCGCATCAAGGGCGGCTACGCCGTCGCAAGCGATCACCCTTCGGGCGACCCTTGACACGGCAGGCAGCCCGTCAGGCAAGGCGCAATGGGGAAAGGGAGAAAAAATGGAGGGGCTGACAGGACCGTCCTACTCCTCTTCGTGCTGGGCGCCGCCGGCCGCGTTCATCCCAGGCGAGTAGCGCCCACGCTCAGACGCGCCGCGCCCCGGCAGCTGCGTGGACGTCGCACGGCGAACACGCCAACGGCCAGTGATCCAACTCGGGTCACTGGCCGTTGTTCGTGCTGGGGTCGGGGGTTACACGGTCAGCAGTGACGCCACCAGGCCCGCGCCCACCGGATCGGCGGTGTCCGTACCGTCCCGGGCCACCAGCAGTCGTACCCCCGCGCAGCGCAGCATCTCCAGTGCCGCCAGCCTGCCGGGTTCGGTGTTCGCCAGCCGATCCATGGTGTCGACCACGACCACGTCATACCGGCCGGAACGGACCAAGCGCAGCGCCGCCCACCACGCCCGCAGGTCCGAGCCGTACTGACGGACCGCACCCCCGGCAGTCCAGCCCCGCGCCGCGCACGCCGCCGCGAACACCTCCCGCTGTTCCACCCCGTCCCCAGGCCCGGTGTGCCGAGTGAAGCTCAACGCCCGCACCGTCCCCGCCATCACTGGCCCCCGTCCCGACGGTGCCGACCAGGACCACCCGGGAACCCCGAGACCTGCGCCTTATACCACAGGCTCGCCAGCGTGCCCGCCACCGTCAGCGAGTCCCACCACTTCCCCGCCACGTCCAACGGCGTGTTCGGGTCCACCGTCACCTGCACACCACCCGGCAACACCAGCACCGGCCGCAGCACCGCGAACCGATCAGGGTTCTTCGGGAGCTGGATCTCCGCATCCTCTGCCGGATGCGCCTGCAACACGAGGTTCAGCCGGGACCGGCTATCACCGATCGTCCCATCTGGCATCATGGCCATGGGTTCCACTCCTGTTCTGATCAGGATTGGGATCAAGGCCCGGGGATTGGTGTTACCAGCACCGCCCCGGGCCGCCCTATTCAATTACCCTTACCAACACCCATAATACCCGTTCACGCGGTGAAGCGCAGCCATTACAAGAAAGCCGAAGAACGGATTACCGGCACGTTCGCAGCCATTCACCCGGCGGATTCCCGAGCGCGCTATCCGGCGGACCGGCAGGGATGATCGACTGTGGTTCTCCCGCCGCGCCCGACCTGGCCGCCGCCACACACCGCACCGGACACGAGCGATCATCACGTGATGATCGCCCACGAGAGAGCGCAGCCACCGGTGGTCCGTCCAGCACGTGACGACCGACCTCGACCGCAGATGAGCGCCGCGCACCCCGCGCGAGCTTTCGCCACGCAGCGCCACCAGGCCCAGCCCGGCCAAGCCGCCGTACCAACTGACCTGCGAGCAACGACCGAGGAAGATCAATCAGTGCAGGAGAAAAAGTGAACTTCGCCAACCTGTTGCGTGCAGCGCTTCACGCCGCTACTGGCAGAGGCGACCCAGCCGTGCCGGCACTGGGCTGGGGACAGGCGGTGAAGACAGCCGACAGCCGCAGCCGCGGGTCGGCATCGACGTCGATATCGTAGTGGCTGCTTGGATGGATTGGTCAGGGTGTGACTGGCACTGATCGGCTGTATCGAACAGAATCCGTCGGCGAGGGCGCCCGCGCCAGCGTGGTCAGTCTCCGTAGAAGCCGGCCGGGTCGAGGTCGGACAGCGCGACCCAGTCCGGATCCGCGGTGACGGTGGCCTTCGTGGTGGTGGATCGCAGCTCGACCGCCAGCGCTGGGCGTTCGTCGACGAGTTGGGCCAGCGCGTAGATCGTGGCGAGGATGTGCACGCATGGTCGTTTGCGAGCCCGGCAGGTGCAGTCGCTGTGCTGCGCTTCCGGGGGGACGGCAATGCTGATCGCGTGATGTGTGAGGTCCGCCTCGAGGGTGTCGGGCAGGTCTCCGGCGACCAGCCCACGGTGTCCGGCCATGGCCTTGGCAATCAGGCGCCCCGCCTCGGCCCGGGTCTCGTCGGGCCAGACCGGCAGATCGATCCGGACCCGGCACACCTGCCCGGACCCGGTGACCTCGGCTTCGACGTAGCCGACACCGGCAGCCACGACGGTGGTGGTGTTCCGCGCGAGGGTGCGCGCTTTGGGCAGCAGCGGGTTGGGCCCCGCCATCGACGTCGACTCGACGGTGCGGACCCAGGCCCGGCCCCAGGGCGTGGCTCCGAACTCCGGTGGCATCATGCGAGCACCCCCTGGCCGAGATCCAGTACCGCGTGGAGGTCGTCGTCGGACATCCTGGCCAGTGCGGCCTGGGTGTCCCCGGAGACGATCTCGGCGACGCCCCGTTTGTTGTCGTGCATCTGCACGATGTGGTCCTCGATCGTGCCGCCGGTGACAAGCGTGTAGACGTTGAGCGTCCGCGACTGACCGATCCGGTGCGCCCGGTCGGTGGCCTGCTCCTCCACGGCCGGGTTCCACCAGCGGTCGTAGTGCATGACGTGGGACGCGCGGGTCAGGTTGAGCCCGAAGCCGGCGGCGCGAAGACTCAACAGCAGGACGGGCGGTGCGTCGTCGTCCTCCTGGAACGCGTGGACGAGCTGGTCGCGGCGCTCCGTGGCGAGGCCGCCGTGCAGGAACGGGACCGGGCCGACGCCGAGCGCCGTGCCCAGGTGCTTCGAGAGCAGCTCACCCATCGCGCGGTACTGGGTGAACACGAGCACGCGGTCGTCCTGCTCGACGACCTCGGTCAGCATCTCGGTCGCCCGGTCGAACTTGCCGGACATGCCGAGCGCAGCGGTGTCCTCCCGCAGGTACTGGGCGGGATGGTTGCAGATCTGCTTGAGCGCGGTGAGCAGGGCAAGTATCCGGCCCCTGCGCTCGATGCCGGCACCGAGACCGTCGGTGAACGCCTTGTCGACGGCTTCACGGTAGAGCCGGGCCTGCTCGTCGGCCATCGTGCAGACGATCGTGGAGTACAGCTTGGGTGGCAGATCGGCGGCGACGTCGGCCTTGGTACGGCGCAGCAGGTGTGGTGTGACCATCCGGGTGAGCGCGGCCGCGGCGGTCACGGAACGGCGTTGCTCGATCGGCGCGACGAACCGCTGCCGGAACCGGCCGCGGGCGCCCAGCAGGCCGGGATTGGTCACGTTGAGGATGGACCACAGCTCGTCGAGCCGGTTCTCCACCGGGGTGCCGGTCATTGCGATCCGCACGGTGGCGGACAGCTGTGCGGCGGCTCTGCTGGCGAGGGCGTCCGGGTTCTTGATCTGCTGCGCTTCGTCCAGGACCACGACGTCCCAGACCGTTCCGGCCAGCGGCTCGTCCTTACGCAGCACCGGGTAGCTGGTGATGATGACGGTGCCGGGCGGGTAGGTCTCCGGCAGTGCCCGGCTGCCGCCGTGATAGATGATCACTGTGGTGGTCGGGGTGAACCGCGCCAGCTCGCGCCGCCAGTTGCCGATCAGTGAGGTCGGGCAGATAACCAGGTGCGGCCTGTCCGACCGGCGGGTGGCCAGCATGCAGATCGCCTGCAGCGTCTTGCCGAGGCCCATCTCGTCGGCCAGGATCCCGCCGTGCCCGAGACCGGGCCGTGCGTTGAGCCAGGCCACGCCGTGCAGCTGGTAGGGCCGCAGCTCGGCGGTGATGGCCGCGCCACGCAGCACGATGCGGGTGGCCACCGCCTGACGGAACTGCGTCAGCAGCGTGGGTGCGGTGGCGATGGCGGTGCCGTCGGCGTCGAGCACCGCATGGGCGGCCGGCGGCATCCGCGTGCCCAGGGCCCCGAACGCCTTGTCCTCGCTGGCGGGGTCGTCGCCGTCCAGCAGCCGCGCGGCGTCGCGCCACGCTCGTACGGAGGCGCTGACCTCGGCTCGCGGATCGAGCATCAGGAGCCCGCGCCGGGCGGCATCCAGGTCGGCGAACCGTACGGGCACGTTCGCCGGCCGGACCCCGTCGCGACCAGCCACGGCCAGGCGACAGACGCCTGGGCGGCCCGCCGGCAGCCCCTGTTCACGTACGGCGTCTTCCAGCTCGGCCACACCCCACCAGGCGATCGCGTCCTCCGCGGGGACGAAGGTGGCTTGCAGCCGACCAGGCAGCTCAGTCATCGAGCACCTCAGACCGTCGTCGGGACATCGGATTTGCGCTGGCCGAGGGAGCAGGCATCCGCGAGATGCCGTTCGACCAGACGACCTACCTGCTCGTATGATCGGGATCGCGCGACACAACTGTTGCGTGGCGCAACCGTTGCGCGACACAATACTACTCGGTCGATCGGCTACGCCCCATGACCACGAACGAACAGAACTCCCCGGACACCAGCCAGTCGCTGACGGCACAGGTCATCGAAGCGCTACCGGACTGGATCACCCACCTCATCCAGCTCAACAGCCTGATCGCCGCCCGGATGGGGGTGGTCGTGACGGACTTCCACTGTCTACACGCGTTGCAGCAGGACGGTCCGACCACGGCCGGCGCACTGGCCGAACGCGTGGGCCTGACGCCCGGCTCCGCGTCACGCATGATCGACCGGCTCGCCGCAGCAGGCTGCGTGCGCCGGGTTCCGGACCCGCGGAGTCGGCGCCGGATCATCATCGAGCCGACCGACGAGGGCCTCGACCGGATCAATGCCTACTACTCCGGGTTGACCGCCCGGACCCGCGAGGACCTGGCCGCCTTCAACGACGACGAACTGCACACCCTCCTTCGATTCATCGAGGTGTTCCGCCTCAGTGCGCTCGCCGAAGTCCGCCAGCTGCGCTCCGCGCCCTGACCCCGAGCCCTTCACAGGGCGTGCCAGGCCCAGACGGCGGAACCCATCAAGATCGGCAAAAGTCATCGAGGGCAGTGGTGAAGTGGCGGAAAAGCGAACTTCGTCGACCTGTTGCGTGCAGCGGTTCACGCCCCTGCTCGTAGACGCGGCCCGGCCATGCCGGCACCGGCCGGGCGATAGATGGTTCGTCGATGAAACGTATGTGAAGGTCGCCGGCCGGGGGACCTACCTCTACCGGGCCGTTGACCAGCACGGCCAGGTCATCGACGTCCTCGCCAGCACCCGCCGCGACCAGGCCGCCGCCCGCCGGTTCTTCACCCAGGCGCTGTCTCATGGCCGCCGGCCGGTTGAGGTCACCACCGACAAAGCACCTGTCTACCCGAGGCTCCTCGACGAGCTGCTCCCCGGGGCGTGCCATGTCGACACCGTCCGGGGGAACAACCGGATTGAGGCTGATCATGGCCGGTTGAAGGCCCGGCTGCGGCCGATGCGCGGGCTGAAACGGCTGCGCTCTGTCCAGACGATCAGCGCCGGACACGCTCTGGTCCAGAACATCCGCCGCGGCTACTACGACCTCGCCACCCACACCGACCCGCAGCTGCGGCTGGCCGCCACATTCACCGAACTCGCCCAGGCCGTCTGACCACTGCTCACCGGGCCACTGGCATGCCCTGCTTCCTCCGAACGCGTCAGCGCCTCATCGAATCACTATTGACCCCGCGGCCGCCAACGACAGGGCGATCCGCTGCTACAAGAAGGTCGGTTTCCTGCCCGCCGGAATCATGCGCAGGTATGAGCGCGGGCCGGACGGTGCTTTCCGTGATGGGCTACTCATGGACCTGATCAGCGATGATTTGGAGGTTGGATACGGAGCGCGCCGCGGCGCGACCCTCCACCCTTCATAGCTTCCGCGGGAGGCGTTCACCAGGTGTCCTCCTGCCGAGATCGCGGGGCAGGCCGCTCCCGTAGCGGCGCCGCGGTGTCAAGGTGGTGTTCCGGTGCGTCCGGGCGATCGTCCCAGTGGGCCCGGAACGGCTCGAGCCAGCGGGCGAGCTCCCGCAGCGGCGCGGGCTCCAGGAGGTAGAGCCGGCGCTGTCCGTCGGGGCGGACAGTGACGAGCCCGGCCTCACGCAGGATCCGCAGGTGCTTGGACACGCCGGGCTGGCTCAGCCCCAGCTGTTCGACCAGTTCGTTGACGGGCCGAGGGCCGGCGCGGAGCAGCTCGAGCACCCGGCGGCGGTGCGGGTCACCCACCGCGGCCCAGATCACAGGTTCCACAACTCGACTATCACCAAAAGGTTATATTGCTGTCAAGCGATTGCTTTTCCGTGACGGACGTCCCGGAAAGTCGTCTGCGCCGCTATGCGTCCGCGGGCTCACCGATCTCGAAACTGAACGCCGTGTTCGCGCCGTCGACGGAGTCGACGGTGACGTCCACCGGATGGGTCGTGCCGTCCGCCGGGTCGATCAGCGCGCACTGCATCTCGACACCCTCGCGGAACGGCCCGTGTCCCGCCGGCGACAGGACCCGGGCAGGCGAGCTCCCTCGTCTGACGGGACCGGTGCCTGCCGGCCGGCGGGTGCTCACCGGGCCGGGCGGATCGTTCCCGTCACCTCACCGAAGCCGATGCGCACGCCGCTGTCGCCGGGGGCGGTGGCCCGGATGGTGATGGTGTCGCCGTCCTCGAGGAACGTCCGCTCGGTGCCGTCGGGCAGTCGCAGCGGCTCGGTGCCGTTCCAGGTGAGCTCCAGGAAGGACCCGCACTCGTCGCGGCGCGGGCCGGAGACGGTGCCCGAGGCGAAGAGGTCGCCGGTGCGCAGCGCCGCGCCGCCGACGGTGAGATGCGCCAGCTGCTGCGCGGGCGTCCAGTACATCTCGGCGAAGGGCGGGCGGCTGACCACGAAGCCGTTCCAGCTCACCTCCAGCCGCAGGTCGAGGCCCCACGCGCCGTTGTCCCGCAGGTAGGGCAGCGGTTCGGGCTCCCGCGGCGGCGGCTGGAACCGCGCGGCCGCCAGCGCGTCGAGCGGGACGACCCAGGGCGAGACCGACGTCGCGAAGGACTTCCCGAGGAACGGCCCGAGCGGCACGTACTCCCACGCCTGGATGTCCCGCGCCGACCAGTCGTTCACCAGCACCACGCCGAACACGTGGTCGGCGAACGCCGCCGGGGTGACCCGTTCACCGAGCGCCGACGGCGTCCCGACGACGAAGCCGACCTCCGCCTCGATGTCGAGGCGGGTCGTCGGGCCGAACGCCGGCGGCTGGCCGTCGGCGGGCCGGCGCTGCCCGCGCGGGCGGACGATCTCGGTTCCGGAGACGACGACCGTGCCGGAGCGGCCGTGGTAGCCGACAGGCAGGTGCCGCCAGTTCGGGTTCAGCGGATCACCGCCGGGGCGCAGGATCCGTCCGACGTTGCTGGCGTGGTGCTCGGAGGCGTAGAAGTCGACGTAGTCGGCCACGTCCACCGGCAGGTGCAGCCGGACCGCGTCACGCGGGATCAGGCTGGGCCGCGCCGCCGCTTTCTGGGCCGGGTCGGTCAGCAGGTCGGTGATCCGCGCGCGGACTGCCGTCCAGTGGCGCCGGCCCCGGCTGAGGAACTCGTTCAGCCGGGGCCGGGCGAACACCGGGTCCCCCAGCGCGGCGGCGAGGTCCAGCACGTGGTCGCCGATGGCGACGCCGATCCGGGGGCTCCCACCGTCGGCGGAGAAGGCGCCGTAGGGGAGGTTCTGCAGCGGGAAGTCCGAGCCCTTGGGTACCGGCACCCACGAGCGGGCCGTCACGCCGACGCCTCGGTCCCGGCCGACGCCGTCGCCCCGGGCGGTGCCGCGGAGCTGACGAGGCCGAGTCGGCGCAGGTCGTCGACCGGTGCGTCTGTCCGGCACGAGCCGTATGCGACGAGGGCCCGGCGTGCGGCGCGGGCCAGCTCCGGCGGCACCGCGCGGGCCTCGGCGACGAGCGCGGCCTCGTCCGTGCGGTCGAGGATCTCGCTGACCGCCGGGAGGCCGGCGCCGTCGACCGCGCGGCAGGTGGCGAGCACCAGGTTGAGGAACCCGTGGTGGGTGAAGCCGGTTCGCCGGTCCCGGTAGGGCAGCGCGTGGTGGAGCCCGGCGGTCGCCTTGAACGGCACGCCGCCGCGCGCGCAGGCGACCACGAATCGGGCCACTTCCGCGGACGGGGGGAACTGTTCCGCGCGCGCCCCGCCGCACCGGATCTTGGCCCCGTGGCCGGCGGCCGACACCCGCGCCAGGGCGTCGAGATCCCCGCGCGGCGTCTCGACGAAACAGGGCACGGACGGTGGCACCGCCGCCAGCGCGGCGAGGTCACCCAGCAGCCCCTCGACCCCGACCAGCTCGACGCGCGGGTCGCCCTCAAGGCGGGCCAGGGCGGTGTGGAGCGTGCTCGGCTCCAACGGGCTGACGAGGCCCAGCGCGAGACGCCCCTCGGCGGCGGTCCCGTCGAGACGCCCGCCAAAGGCTCCACGCCCGCGCGCACCGGCGGCGAGCGCTTCGAGGAGTTCGTCGAGGCGGGACGCGGCGCACAGGAAGTGGCCGGTCAGGACGCCGGTGGGGTCCGCGCAGTCGTGCCGGTGCCGGCGGAGGGCGGCGGGCATGGGCAGTTCCTCGGGCGGGAACAGCCCGGCGTCGTCGACCAGCCCGGCGAACAAGCCCGGCGGCGGATGGCCGGTCACCCTGCGCCGCCCCGCGCCGCCGCGTTCGCCGCCCACGTCCAGGCGTAGTCGGGGTCCTCGCAGGCGAGGCCGCCCTCGCCGAGCTCGAGTGGGGCGAAGGTGTCGACCATGACCGCGAGCTCGTCGACGAACTCCACCCCGATGCTCGCCTGCACCGCCCCGGGCTGCGGGCCGTGGGTGTGCCCGGCGGGATGCAGCGAGAGGGAACCGGGCCCGATCCCGGAACCGCGGCGGGCTCCGTAGGCACCGCCGGTGTAGAAGATCACTTCGTCGGAGTCGATGTTGGCGTGGTAGTACGGCGTCGGGATCGCGTCGGGGTGGTAGTCGACCTTGCGGGGCACGAAGTTGCAGACGACGAAGTTACGGCCCTCGAAGACCTGGTGCACCGGCGGTGGCTGGTGCAACCGGCCGGTGATCGGCTCGAAGTCGCCGATGTTGAACAGGTACGGGTAGAGGCAGCCGTCCCAGCCGACGACGTCGAACGGGTGGGTCCGGTAGGTCAGCACCGTGCCGGCGACGCCGCCGGTCCCGGCCCCGGGCCCGCGGTGCTTCACGTACACCTCGACGTCCGTTCCCTCCTCGAGCAGCGGCCCGGCCGGGCGGCGCAGGTCGCGTTCGCAGTAGGGGGCGTGCTCGAGGAACTGGCCCGAGGCCGACAGGTAGCGCTTCGGCGGGCGGATGTGGCTGTTCGCCTCGATGATGTAGGCGCGCAGCGGCTCGTCGCCGCTCGGCGTCCACCGGTGCGTCGTGCCGCACGGGACGACGACGTAGTCGCCGGGGCCGGCCGGCAGTGTGCCGAACACGGTGTCGACGCGGGCGGTGCCGGCCTCGACGTAGACGCACTCGTCACCGGTGCCGTTGCGGTAGAGCGGTGAAGGCGCGCCGGCGGCGACGTAGCAGAGCCGGACGTCGGCGTTGCCCAGGAGCAGCCGCCGCCCGGTGACGACGTCGAGGCTCCGCCATCCCTCGGCCGCGGTGAGGGTGTGGGTGCGCAGGTGCCGCGGCCGCAGGGGGTGGTTGGCGACAGTGCCGAGGGCGGGCAGCTCCCACGGCCGGGCCGCGCTGATCGCCGCCGGGATCTCCCGGTGGTACAGCAGTGACGAGTCCGCGGAGAAGCCCTCCGATCCCATCAGCTCCTCGCTGTACAGGCCGCCGTCGCCGCCGCGGTGCTGCGTGTGCCGTTTGGGCGGGACGTCCCCGGTCCGGGCGTAGTACGGCATCGTCGGGTCCTTTGCGTCGGGTCCTTTGCGTCGGCTCCTCAGAACATCTGCTCCGCAGAACCTCGGCACCTCAGAGGTTTCCCCGCCGTTCCTGCTCGCGTTCGATCGCCTCGAAGAGGGCCTGGAAGTTGCCCTTGCCGAAGCCGAGCGATCCGTGCCGCTCGATGAGTTCGAAGAACACCGTCGGACGGTCCCCCAGCGGCCTGGTGAAGATCTGCAGGAGGTAGCCGTCCTCGTCGCGGTCGACCAGGATCCGGCGGCGCCGGAGCTCCTCGACCGGTGCCCGCACCTCGCCGACGCGGGCCCACAGCGCGGGGTCGTCGTAGTAGGTGTCGGGAGTGTCGAGGAACTCGACGCCCTCGGCCCGCATCGCGTCGACCGAGGCGAGGATGTCACCGGTCGCCAGGGCGAGGTGCTGCGCGCCGGGACCGCCGTTGAACTCCAGGTACTCCGCTATCTGCGACTTCCGCCGGCCGGGCGCGGGCTCGTTGAGCGGGAACTTGACCCGGTGGTTGCCACTGGCGACCACCTTGCTCATCAGCGCCGAGTACCGGGTGGCGATGTCGCCGCCGACGAACTCGGCCAGGTTCGTGAAGCCCATGACCCGGTTGTAGAACGCCACCCACTCGTCCATGGCGCCGAGCTCGACGTTGCCCACGACGTGGTCCAGCGCCTGGAACAGGCTGCGCGGCGCACCCGGCCGCCGGACGTGCCCGGAGCGGCGCTCGACGTAGCCCGGCAGGTAGCACCCGGAGTAGCGCGACCGGTCGACCAGGGTGTGCCGCGTCCGCCCGTAGGCGGCGATGGCGGCGAGACGCACGGCGCCGTGCTCGTCGCGCAGCTCGTGCGGCTCCTCGAGCACCCGCGCACCCTGGGCACGGGCGTGCGCGATGCACCGGTCGACGTCGGGCACCTCCAGCGCGATGTCGACGACGCCGTCGCCGTGCCGGCGGTGGTGGTCGAGCAGGGGGCTGTCCGGGCTCACTCCCCCTTGGAGCACGAACCGCACCGCGCCGCTGGTGAGAACGTAGGAGCAGTGATCGGGCTGGCCCGTCTCCGGCCCGGAGTAGGCGACGAGGTCCATGCCGAACGCCGACTGGTAGTAGTGGGCCGCCTGGTTGGCGTTGCCGACCACCCACACCACCGCGTCCCAGCCGGACACCGGGAACGGGTCGCCGGCCGGGTCGTGCTCGACGAGACCGACCAGCTGTCGGAGCTGGTCGACGTCCAGCTCGGCAGAGCGCTCCTGGCCGGTCAGCGTCACTTCGGTGCTCATGGACGTCCTCTCGGCCGGGCGGGAGTCGAGGCGGCGGCGCTGGCGCGCGAACGCGAGAGTGACACTACCTTGAGTGACACGATGCCCGCCTGGTGTGACGACTCGCCTGGTGTGATGAGACGGGGTGGTCAGCGACCGGCGACCTCGCCGGTGGTCAGGTCCTGGGTTCCGATGACCCGCAGCAGGTCGAGCTGGTCGCGCGCCGGGCTGCCCGGTCGCGGGTAGAGCACGACCAGCGTCTGGGTGCCCGCGTCGCTGGTCAGCGTCTCGCACAGCAGGTCCACGGCGCCCACCGCCGGATGGATGATCCGCTTGTGGTCGGCGCGGCGCACCATGACCTCGTGCTCCGCCCAGAGCCGCGCGAACTCCTCGCTGCGGCCCAGCAGATCGGCCACGAGATCCTCCACATCCGCGTCGCCGCGGCGCCGGCCGTGGGTCGCGCGCAGGTCCGCGACGTGCGTGCGGGACAGCCGCTCCCAGTCCTCGCGCGGGAACCGCGACCGGACGTCCGGCTCGGCGAACCAGAGCCAGGTGTTGTTGCGGGCCCGTCCCGGGCGGGCGGAGATGTCGCCGGACAACGCGACCGACATGCGGTTGCGCGCCAGGACCTCGCCGATGTCGGAGACGACGAACGCGGGAGTGTCGGTGAGCCGGTCGAGGATGTACAGCAGACCGGGCGAGACGTGCGCGGCGGTGGACGTCCGCGGTGGGGGCGGCTGGCCCGCGAGGTGGAACAGGTGGTCGCGTTCGTCGTCGCTCAGGCGCAGCGCCCGGGCCAGCGCGGCCAGCAGCGGCGCGGACGGCCGCGGCCCGCGGGACTGCTCGAGGCGGGTGTAGTAGTCGGTCGACATGACGGCGAGCGCGGCCACCTCGTCGCGGCGCAGCCCCGGGGTGCGCCGGCGCACCCCGGGGGGCAGGCCGACGTCCGATGGCTGCAGCTGCGCGCGGCGCCGGCGCAGGAAGTCGGCGAGCCCGGAGCGATCCATGCCACCAGCGTTCCCCACACCCGGCGGCCGAGCCAGGGACCGGCGATCCCACGATGAACGGTCCCTGCCGCGGCGTCGCCCGCCGCAGCAGACTGGCGGCCATGACGCAGACGACGATGACGACAAGGCGGCTCGGGGCGACCGGGCCGGAGGTGGGTGCGCTCGGGCTCGGTTGCATGGGCATGTCCGGCATGTACGGGCCGGCCGACGACGACGAGAGCGTGGCGACGATCCTCGCCGCGGTCGACGCGGGGATGACCCTGCTCGACACCGGCGACTTCTACGGCATGGGGCACAACGAGCTGCTGGTCGGCCGTGCCCTGCGCCAGCTCGACCGGGACGCGGTGACGGTGAGCGTGAAGTTCGGCGCGCTGCGCGACGCGGTCGGCGGCTGGGGTGGTTTCGACGCCCGGCCGGCGGCGCTGCGCAACTTCCTCGCCTACTCGCTGGTGCGCCTGGGCACCGACCATGTGGACATCTACCGGCCGGCCCGGCTCGACCCCGCCGTGCCGGTCGAGGACACCATCGGTGCCATCGCCGAGCAGGTCAAGGCCGGTCTGGTCCGGCACATCGGCCTGTCGGAGGTCGGCCCGGAGACGATCCGGCGGGCGGCGGCCGTGCACCCGATCTGCGACCTGCAGATCGAGTACTCGGTCCTCTCCCGCGGCATCGAGGACGAGATCCTGGCGACCTGCCGCGAGCTGGGGATCGCGATCACCGCGTACGGGGTGCTCTCCCGCGGGCTGATCGCCGGCACCGGCCCGTCGGGGCACAGCGGCGACTTCCGGGCGCACAGCCCGCGCTTCCAGGGCGCGAACCTCGACCACAACCTGGGGCTCGTCGAACGCCTACGGCCGGTCGCCGAGCGCCACAACGTCTCCGTCGCGCAGCTGGCCATCGCCTGGGTCGCCGCCGCCGGTCCGGACGTCATCCCGCTGGTGGGGATGCGCCGCCGCAGCCGCGTCGACGACGCCCTGGCCGCCGTGGCCGTCACCCTGTCCGAGCAGGATCTGGCCGACGTCGACCGGACGGTGCCCGCCGGGTCGGCCGCGGGCGGACGGTACGAGGACGCCCAGCTCGCCGCCCTCGACAGCGAGCGTCCCGCCGAGCGCTGACGCGGCCCGCCAGCCCGTCCACGCACAGGTGGTGCACAGGGAACGCACAGCGTAGGCATCGCCGGGCCCGCCATGATCGAGCCATCAGGTCAGCCGATCGCAGATGGAGGGCACATGGCGGATCACCGGAGTCCCAGCCGGACGCGGGCGTACGAGGGGCGCCCGCTGGCCCGGCCCGACGAGGAGATCGTCGACCAGGGCCTCGCCTTCGACGTCGGCACACTGCTGAGCCGGCGGCGGATGCTGGCCTTCTTCGGCCTCGGCGCCGCGTCGGCCGGCCTGGCGGCCTGCGGCTCGGACTCCGCCGGATCCACGGCCTCAGCCGCCTCGGGGACGTCCACCTCGGGGACGTCGGCCGCGACAGCGAGCGCGGCGGCCGGGGAGATCCCCGAGGAGACCGCGGGCCCCTACCCGGGCGACGGGTCCAACGGGCCGGACGTCCTCGAGCAGAGCGGTGTGGTCCGCAGTGACATCCGGTCCAGCTTCGGCGACTCGACCGGCACCGCCGAGGGCGTCCCCATGACACTGGCGCTGACGGTTCGCGACCTCGCGAACGGCGGCACGCCCTTCGCCGGGGTGGCCGTGTACGTGTGGCACTGCGACCGCGAGGGCCGCTACTCGATGTACTCCGACGGCGTCACCGACCAGAACTACCTGCGCGGGGTCCAGGTCGCCGACTCCGCCGGCACGGTCCGCTTCACCAGCATCTTCCCGGCGTGCTACACGGGGCGCTGGCCGCACATCCACTTCGAGGTCTATCCCGACCAGGCCAGCATCACCGACTCGACGAAGGCCATCGCCACCTCGCAGGTCGCGCTGCCGCAGGACGTCTCCGAGAAGGTCTACGCCCAGTCGGGCTACGAGGCGTCCGTGCGCAACCTGGCGGCGGTCAGCCTCGACAGCGACAACGTCTTCGGGGACGACTCGGCCGCCAGCCAGCTCGGCACCGTGACCGGCGACGTCTCCAGCGGCTACGCGGTCGCCCTCGCCGTCGGCGTCGACACGTCGACGGCCGCGGGCGGCAGCCAGGCTCCCGGTGG
>NZ_UBIZ01000247.1:0-1806 GCF_900465275.1 Parafrankia sp. Ea1.12
CGGAGGCCGCCCGGTCAGCCACGACGCCACGCTCTACAAAGACCGCAACACCGTGGAGCGCGGCATCAACAAGATCAAGGAATGGCGGGGTCTGGCCACCCGCTACGACAAGACACCCGAAAGCTACGCCGCAGGACTCCACCTGCGCGGATCCATCCTCTGGCTACGCACCCTGCCAACCCCATGATCCGAACTTGGAACAGACCCTAGGCGGCTCGTTCGTATTCGTTGATCAGGCCGCCGAGGACAGGCTGGCGCTTGATCCGTTCCCTGGCCAGGTCGGCGACGGGATGGTCGGGCCGTGGTGGTTGAAGGTCGCGGCCGCGGTGGGGTCGCCGTCCGTTGTAGTGCCGTGCGTACTCGGCCAGGACAGCGCGCAGATGCCGCTCACCGAAGATCAGCATCCGGTCGGTGACCTCGGCCCGGACCGTGCGGACGAACCGTTCCGCGTAGGCATTCGCCCGCGGAGTCCGGGGTGGGATCGTGACCGCGTCGATACCGGCATCGGCGAGGATTGCGTCGAACGACGCGGTGAACTGCCCGGCCCGGTCACGGACCAGGAACCGGAAGTCGGCAGCCCGGTCACCGAGATCCATCAGAAGGTTCCGGGCTTGTTGGGTGGTCCACGGGCCGTCCGGGTGGGCGGTGACCCCGAGGACGTGGACGGAGCGGGAGCCGACCTCGATGACAAAGAAGCAGTACAGACGCCGCAACGTCACCGCGCAATCCACGTGGAAAAAGTCCACCGCCAGCATCGTCGACGCCTGCGTGCGCAGGAACTGCCGCCACGTCGCGTCGGTCTGCCGTTGCGGAGCCGGGGGCAGCCCCAAAGACTTCAGGACCCGGCGGATCGTGGAGGCGCTCACCCGGTGGCCGAGCTTGAGGACCTCGCCCTGGATCCGCGGGTAGCCCCACGTCGGGTTCTCGGTCGCGAGCCGCTCAATCAGCGTGGCGATCTCCGAGCTGATCGGTGGCCGTCCGGTCCGCTGCGGGTGGGTCCATTTCCGTGTGACCAGGCGGCGGTGCCACCGCAGAACGGTGCCAGGCGTGACCAGCCGGTGCACTCGCAGCGCCCTGGGCAGGAGTCGGATCAGGGCGGCGAGCACCGCCCGGTCCACCCAGTCCCACCGGGGCTTGGGCTGGGTACGGCGCAGCACCGCAACCTCATGCCGCAGCACCAGCAACTCGATGTCCTTCGACGCCGACGAACGACCGAGGAGAACCAGCCAGCCACACACCCGCACGAAGATCAGATACAGCAGGCGCACGGACACAACTGACCATCATGCCGCCAGCTCTGCATCGTCGCATCACCCCAGGTCACAGGCCCAAGCCGACTTCTGGCACCCCACAGGGCAAGCCGGGTCTTGGGTAGTCCGGTGTAGCGGCAGCGGCGGATCCCGGTGACGGCAACTGATTGATGGATGGTGCTCTCGACGCCGGCGCGGGTTGCGTAGCGCTGTTTCCACCCGTCGGTGTTCTGTTTGGCGCGGGCCTGCTCGACCGCTTCGTGGATGTCGCGGGGACGTAGCATCAACTGGCGGCCGTTCCGGGTGGCTCGTGTGCATTGTGAACGGACGGGACATGGCTCAATGGCGCTGCTTTAAGGTGATCGTGGCCGGTCGAGGCAGTGGAGTTCGATGCGTCGGCTGACGTTGACCACGCTGGGTTCGCCGGGCCGGCGGGCGGGGAAGTCACCGGCCTTCTTGGTTCTGCGCGGGCTGGCGCGGTCGGGGCGGTCGCGAACGAACGTCGCGGGTCGCAGGATCTTGAGGAGGAAGGTGGCCAGCGCCAGGTCAAGCTGGT
>NZ_UBIZ01000249.1:0-49980 GCF_900465275.1 Parafrankia sp. Ea1.12
GCGGGCGGGTGGGCAGTCCGGCGACGGCCGCCCGTCGGCCGCGACCGGGCCCACCTTCGGGGGCAGCGAAGCCCGGTTCGGACGGTTCCGCCCCGGCGCGGCGCGGCCGGGACCCCACCGGACGGGTGTGGCGCGGCCTCCGGCGGGGAACATGATCGGCACGCGGCGGCATGCCGGTGCGGAGCCCACAGATCGGGGGATCCGGGAGGGCGTCATGCGTCTTTCTTCATCCACCCACGGCCGTTTGGTGATGTGCCGGGCGGGGATCACCCCTCGACGGCTCCGGGCGGTTCTCCCGGCCCGGCCCACCGGATTTCCCGAGGCGACGGAATTCGCTGCGACCGGAGGATTCTCCGAGACCGGGGGATTCGCTGAGAAGGCCGGATTCGCCGCGGTGTCGGAATACGGACCGGAAAAGGAATGCTCCGTGTCGGATCGGCCTGTCCGTGCCGCGATGTCGTCGAGACTGGTCGAATGTCGTCGGGTCACTTCCGGGTGCGCGGTCACCGGTGTGCTCGTCACCGGGCTCGCGGTCGGCCTCGCCGTCGGGCTCGGCGCTCCTGCCGCGGCGCTGGCCGTGGCTGCGGCCCGCCCGGTCGAAGCCGTGCCGGCCGACACCGGGCCCGCCGATGCCGGGCCGATCGAGGCCTGCTCACCGGGGGATCTGCTCGCGGAGCTGACCGGCGCGCAGGGCGGCGCGGGCCAGGTGCACGCGGACCTCGTGCTGGCCAACCAGGGCAACAGGGCATGCGCCCTCGCCGGGTATCCGGCGGTCTTCCAGGTGGATGCGACCGGCGCCGCCGTGGGGGCGCCGGCGGTGGCCGACGGGCCGCGTGGCCCGTCAGTGATCCTTTGGCCAGGGCAGCGGGCCGCCGCGGGCCTCAGCGGGACCAGCGCGGGTCTCGTGGCGGGCCGGTCGGCCGGGGCGGAGGCCACCGGCATGTCGGTCATCCCGCCTGGCGGGGACGGTGTGCTCAAGGTCGCCGGGTTCACCGAGGCCGGCGGGTTCTCCGCGGGGGAGTGGGCCGCACTGCGCGTCACAGCGCTCCGGCCGTTCCCCGGCGACCCGATCCCTGACAACCCGATCCCCGACCACACGCTCACCGGGGCTCACCCGTCCACCTGACGTCGTGCCCGGCCACCGGTCCGGCCTGCGATCGGGTGCGCGCGGGTGCGGCGACGGCGACGTCCGCGGGGTCACCACTCTGCTCGTGGTGACCCCGCGGACCTCCCACGGCCCTGGGTCGAACGTCCGCGGAGCCGCGGGCGGCCTCGTGCCGCCCGGACTCCCGGAATCACCGCGGGGTCAGGCCGAAGGTGTAGAAGATGGACAGCGGCCAGGCGAGCGTCGCCACCGCCGCGGTGAAGAAATGACGCAGCGTCGCGCCGTCCCAGTCGGTCACGTCCCAGTAGTCCTGGCTGATGGTGATGATGAGGCCGATGGCCAGGTAGACGAGAAATCCGAGACTCACGCTGCTGTAGGCACGGGTGCGGACCCGGGTTGCCATCGGGGGCTCCTTCTTCGGTGGGGCTGGTTGTCCGTTGCGCTGGCGAATACCCGGTCGCGTCCGCTCTAATCCTCATGTCCCGGTTGACGTCACCTGGGGCAGTTCCGTCGCGCATTCGCGTGATGGGCGGTTCCGGGTGAACCGGGTCGCACGTCCGGCCTGTGCGTTCAGGTGTAGGCGTCGAGTGCCAGGGAGACGGCGAGTCCGGTCGCGGCCGCGGCGACGATCCAGCGCATCAGCGGCGCCGGCAGGACCCGGACGATCCGGGGCCCGATCGCTCCGCCGACCAGCAGCCCGGCGGCCAGCGGCACGGCGGCTCCCCACACGACCGATCCGAGCGCGGCGAAGAGGACGGCGGCCACCGCGTTCGAGAAGCCTGACGCGACGTTCTTCACAGCGTTGACCCGGGCGAGCG
The DNA here is from genome assembly GCF_900465275.1 of Parafrankia sp. Ea1.12. Taxonomy (NCBI): domain Bacteria; kingdom Bacillati; phylum Actinomycetota; class Actinomycetes; order Frankiales; family Frankiaceae; genus Parafrankia; species Parafrankia sp. Ea1.12. The sequence goes on from NZ_UBIZ01000249.1 coordinate 1,924, forward strand.
ACTCCGGGATCGCGATCGCCATGATCGCCAGCAGCGCGACGCCCGCGCCCGCGCCGAAGTAACCGGTGTAGACCGCGACACCGAACACGGCGAGCAGCATTGCCGGGCGCTCGCCCCGGGCCGGGCCGCCGGCACCGCCATCCACGCCGGCACCCACGGCCATGCCGGCACCGCCGCCGGCCGCGCTCATGATGCGCGGCGAGAGCAGGAGGAGCACGGCCGCGCCGAGGATCAGCCAGGGCACGACGAGCTCGAAGGCCCGCGCGGGGGTGGTCAGCAGCAGGATCGCCCCGGCAGCCCCGCCCGCCAGCGTCGCCGCGCCGTAGCGGGCGACCCGCCGCGCCTGCCCGGCGAGCTCGGGACGTGAACCCGCGGCAGCGCCCAGCGCGACGCAGATGAGCGCGGCAGAGTTCGTCATGTTCGCGGCCTGCGGCTCGAGTCCCACCGCGAGCAGCGCCGGATAGGAGACGAGCGACGCCAGGCCCGCCACCGTGCTGGTGATCCCGGCGAGGACACCGGCCCCGAGCAACAGCGCGACGTCGGCCCCGGTCAGCGCGGCACCGCACCCACGGTCTGCAGCGCGATGCCGACATAGCGGGTGGCGATCTGCGTGGGGGACAGCTCGCCGGCCGGGTTGTACCAGCCGGCGATGGCCTGGCACATCCCCAGCAGCGCGCGGGCGGTGTCCCGGGGGCTGTCGACCGTCATCTGACCGGTCGCCTTCCCGTCCGCGAGGATCTCGACGAGCAGGCTCTCGAGCTTCTTGCGCAGCGTCGCGTACCGGCGGCGGTTCACCGGCTCCAGGTAGCGCAGCTCGGTGTCCAGGTAGGCGAGGGCGAACCGGTTCGACATGAACAGGACGACGGCCTCGATGAGCCGCGCGAACCTGGGCACCGGCCCGTCGTCGGCCTCGGCGACGGCCGCGCCGGCCCGCTCGTTGACCTCGGTGACGGTGATCTCGAGGAGCGCGACGAGGATGCCCTGCTTGTTCGCGTAGTGGTAGTACAGCGCGGGGACGGTCACCCCGGCCCGGCGGGCGATGTCGCGCACGGTGGTCCCGTGGTAGCCGTGCTCGTAGAAGGCGGCCAGCGCGCCGGCGAGGATGGGGTGCAGGTCCGGCGGGTCGTAACTGCGCCAGTCCACCGGCGATCCGCCGGCATGCTCCCGCCCCGGCGGGACCAGCTTGCGGGTACTTCCGCGGGCCGGCGCGGCCTCGGCGAGCTCGGGACGCGCCCCCGCGCCCCGCCCCCCGGCTGCGTCCGGCCCGGCCCGGTTCAGCCCGCTGACGGTGGCTTCGCCCATTCGTCCAGGATCGCTGCCGGGTCGCCGACGACCGCGCGGCCCGGTAGCGCGGTGGCGCTGCGCGAGAAGCGCGGCGCGGGTGCCGCCTGGGCCATCCCGTCGGTGTGCACGACGGCGCCGCGGTCGGCCATGTGCGGGTGGTCCTGCACCTCGGCGAAGCTCAGCACCGGCGTGACGCAGGCGTCGGTGTCCGTGAAGATCTCCGTCCACTCGTCGCGGGTGCGGGCGGCGAAGGCCTTGGTGAAGGCGTCCCGCAGCACCGGCCACCCGGTCGGGTCGAACTGGTCGGGCAGGCCCGCGTCGGCGAGACCGAGCACCTCCAGCAGCCGGGCGTAGAACTGCGGCTCCAGCGGCCCGACGGCCACGAAACGGCCGTCGGCGCAGGTGTAGGTGTCGTAGAACGGCCGGCTGCCGTCGAGCAGGTTCACCCCGCGCTCATCGGACCAGTCCCCGAACCCGTGCCAGTCGCCCATGCCACGCCAGGCCCACATCATCTGCACCAGGACGTTGGTGCCGTCCACGATCGCCGCGTCGATCACCTGGCCCTCGCCGGACCGCTCGCGTTCCAGCAGCGCGGAGAGGATCCCCACCAGCAGGAACATCGAGCCGCCGCCGTAGTCCCCGACGAGGTTCAGCGGCACCGGCGGGCGCTGCCCGGCCTCGCCCATGGCATGCAGCGCACCGGTCAGCGAGATGTAGTTGATGTCGTGACCGGCGCGGTTGGCCAGCGGGCCGGTCTGCCCCCACCCGGTCATCCGCGCGTAGACCAGGCGGGGGTTGCGGGCCTGGCAGTCCGCCGGGCCGAGGCCGAGCCGCTCGGTCACGCCCGGCCGATAGCCCTCGATGAGCACGTCGGCCCGCTCGACCAGGCCCAGCACCTGCTCCCGTCCGTCGGCGGAGCGCAGGTCCACCCGGACGATGCGCCGGCCGCGCAGCTGGAGGTCGTCGGGCCCGTCGTCCAGCTCGGGACGTTGGATCCGCACGACGTCCGCGCCGAGGTCGGCGAGGATCATCGCGCCGTGCGGGCCGGGGCCGATGCCGGCGAGCTCGACGACCCGCAATCCGCTCAGCGGACCGGTCACGCTTCCTCCAGAGATGCCTGCGGAGATGCCTGCTGCGGGACGGCCGACGCCGACACCGACGCCAGTGTCAGCGTTGTCAGAGGCGTTCGATGATGGTGGCGTTGGCCATGCCGCCACCCTCACACATGGTCTGCAGGCCGTAGCGCCCGCCGGTGGCCTCCAGGTAGTTGACCATCGTCGCCATCAGGCGGACGCCCGAGCCGCCCAGCGGGTGGCCCAGCGCGATCGCACCACCGCGCGGGTTGAGCCTGGCCGGGTCGGCGTCGAACTCCTTCGCCCAGAACAGCGGGACGGACGCGAACGCCTCGTTGACCTCGTAGGCGTCGATGTCGTCGATCCGCAGGCCGGACCGGGCGAGGATCTTGCGGGTGGCCGGGGCCGGGCCGGTCAGCATGATCAGCGGCTCGCTACCGGCGAGGGCGAAGGCGTGGAAGCGGGCCCGCGGGCGCAGCCCGAGCTCGACGGCCTTCGACTCGCTCATGATCAGAGCGGCGGACGCGCCGTCGGTCAGCGGGGAGGAGTTGCCCGGGGTGATGTGCCAGCCGATCTCCGGGAACCGCTGCGCGAACTGCTCGGTGTAGAAGGACGGCTTGAGGGCCGCGAGACCCTCGGCCGTGGTGGTCGGCCGGACGGTCTGGTCGACGGTGTGCGTGAACGTGCTGCCGTCCGGCGCGAGCGCATCGACGGGGACGATCTCGTTGTCGAAGCCGCCGGCCTCGGCCGTCGCCGCGGCCCGCTGGTGCGACAGCGCGGAGAACTCGTCGAGCTCCTCGCGGGTCAGCTTCCAGCGGGCGGCGATCAGCTCGGCGCCGATGCCCTGGTTGGCCAGGCCCTCGGGGTAGCGGGCGATCATGCCCGGCCCGCGCGGGTCCTTCCCCGCCGCCGCGAAGCGCATCGGGATCCGGCTCATCGACTCGACGCCGCAGGCCACCACGACGTCGTAGGCGCCGGCCATCACGCCCTGCGCGGCGAAGTGCAGCGCCTGCTGGCTGGAGCCGCACTGCCGGTCGACGGTGGTCGCCGGCACCGACTCGGGGTAGCCGGCGGAGAGCACCGCACTGCGGCCGATGTTCGCCGACTGCTCACCGGCCTGGCCGACGCACCCGGCGATGACGTCGTCGATGAGCGCCGGGTCGAAGTCGTTCCGGCTGGTCAGCGCCTTCAGCGTCGTGGCGAGAAGCTCCACGGGGTGGGTCTCGGACAGCGCGCCGCCCGGCTTGCCCCGCCCTGAGGGGGTGCGCACGACGTCGACGATGACTGCGTTCTCCATGGGACTCCCTCACCGGCCGCCGGCACGATGCTTCTCTAGCGCTCGCTCAGTGGGACTTCTCGGACGTTACGAGCGCCCCGTCTCCAGGGTCAAGGAGTACGCCAGCGGGCCGCCGACCACGTGGGGTGCGCGGCGTCGTCACCGCTCACGGGCCGGACTGCTCGCGGACCGGAGTGTCGTTGCCCCGGCGCAGCACCCGCAGGCCGCGGCCGTCGGGCCGCCAGGTCTCGATGACCATCTCCTGGTCGTCCATCCAGATACGGACGATCTCGGTGATCCGTACGCGGAACAGGTCGAACGGGGTCGGCGGATCAACCTCCTCGACGAAGCGCCGACGCGTGTCCGGATCGTCCACCCACTCGGCCCGGCCGGCGATCCGGACGTCCCCGCCGTGCATGTCGGTTCCGGGGCCGGGGTTCGCGTGCAGCGCGAACCGCTGGTCGCGGAGCAGGTCGTCCGACTTGCGCGCGCCCGGCATCCCGCCCAGCCACAGCTCGCCCAGGCGGAACTCGGCCTCGAGCCCGCTGACCCGGGGCGAGCCGTCGGCCCGCAGTGTCGCCAGCACATGATGACGGAAGGTTCCGAACCGCTCGCGTACCGTCCGGGTGAACTCGGGCTCGGTGGCCTCCACCTCGCCCCAGCTCACGCCCGCCGCGTCCGTTCCCGGGCCGGCCGGCCGCTCCGTCGTCGTGCTCGTGCTCGGCTTCGTGGTTGTGCTCGTGTCCGTCGTCATGGGCCCATCGTCGCCGCGGACCCTGACATCTTCTGTCCGGGTCCGCGGTTACCTTCGGTCAATGCGCTCCAGCCGGCTGATGGCTCTGCTGCTCCATCTGCAGGCGCACGGCCGGGCCACGGCGGGGGAGCTCGCCGCCCAGTTCGAGGTGTCCGTCCGTACCGTGCGCCGGGACGTGGCCGCGCTCGCCGAAGCGGGTGTCCCACTGTGGTCTGAGCCCGGCCCGCACGGCGGGATCCGTCTCGTCGAGGGCTGGCGGACGAACCTGGACGGGCTGACCGGCGACGAGGCGTCCGCGCTGCTCCTCGCCGGGGCGGGCGGGGACGTGCTCGGCGGCCTCGGCCTCGAGACGGTCGCCGCGGCCGCGCAGACCAAGATCCTCGCGACGCTGCCGCCGGAGTTGCGGGCACGGGCGGGCCGGGTCCGGGAACGCTTCCACCTCGACGCGCCGGGCTGGTTCGGCTCCGAGGAGCCCGTGCCGCACCTCGCGGTCGTCGCGGGCGCGGTCTGGTCCGGGCAGCGGATCACCGTCCGTTACGGGCGGCCCGACCGGACGGTGGAGCGTTCTCTCGAGCCGCTGGGCCTCGTTCTCAAGGCCGGTGTCTGGTATCTCGTGGCCCGCGGCGGGTCCGCCGTCCGCAGCTACCGGATCGGCCGGATCATCGAGGCTGCGGTCCGAAGCGGGCCGGAGGGCCGCTTCACCCGGCCCGCCGACTTCCACCTGGCGCGGTGGTGGGCGTCGTCGAACGAGGACTTCGCGCGCTCGCTGCTGCGCTGGCCGGCGCGGCTGTCGCTGTCCCCGCGAGGCCTGCGGAGCCTGCCCGGAGTGCTCGGCCCGCTGGCCGGCCAGCGGGCGCTGGCCACGGCCGGCGAGCCCGACGCGGATGGCTGGCGGGAGGTGGAGGTCTGGTTCGAGGGCCCCGATGTCGCCGAGAGCCAGCTCTGGGCATTCGGCCCGCACGTGCGGGTACTCGCCCCCGACTCCCTGCGCGAGGCCCTCGCGCGGACGGCACAGCAGGCGGCGGCGAACAACGGCGCTCCGAAGTCCGGCTGAGCCGCCCGCCGCACCGGCCCCGCTCCGCGCCCGCGCTGGCCGGCCGCGCCGCGCTGCTCGCCCGCGCTGCACCTGCGGCCCGGGGCGCGGGAGTGGTACCTCGGCTGGCTCGGGGAGCATCACCCCGACCTCCTCCCGCTGTACCGATCCCTCTACGGCGGGGGCTCCCACGCGCCGCGGGCCTACAGCGAGCGGATCTTCGCCCTGGTCCGGGACCTGGCCCGCCGGTACGGCATCGCCGGTGCCGCCGCGCCGGCCGCCTCACCGGCCTCCTCTCGGTGGGCGCCGGCGGAGGCACGTGGGGTGCGTGGGACGAATGGGGTGCGGGGTGGGCGTGCGGCGGTCATCCGCCGTGGTCCGACACGTGCCGTTACGGCGGTGTCCGCGGCGGTGGCCGGCCGGGCGCCGCTGGAGGAGCAGCTCCTCCTGCCCGGCTTCGGTTCCTGACCGGGCCGCTCGTTCCCCACTGCGCGGGCTCGGGCCGCCCGCGTTCCACGCTGCGTGATTCTTCTGTCGAACTGCGGGTGCGGCACGTAATGCGGTGTCGGGCCTTACCCGCGCCGAATCCTGGCTTATGACTGATCGTCCTGCGCAACCGGTGGGGAATCACCTCTTGTGGGCAGGGATCGGCAGGAAACCCGGCCGGTGAGTGCCGAGAACCGACGTCCGAAGGTTCGGCGCTGGGGGTCGGCGGCGGCTGCCGGGCGGCTGGCACCAGCGTCGCCAGCACCTGCGAGGGTCACGCGGGACGGGCGACCGTGTCGGTCGTGACCTGGCGCGGGATCGTGACAAGTCGGCCCGGGGATCGCTCGTCCTCCCTGCGCCAGTAGCCGCCGTCGGAGCGCAAGCCGGCCTCGCCGGGGGCCAGGCATCGTCCGCTGTCGCGGTGCGCGTCGAAGCCGGCGTACCCGACGAAGGTCTCGTGGCAGGTCGGGCAGTGCGCCGCGGTCAGCGCCGTCCAACGCACATCGCAGCGACCGCATCCGATGAGCGTCGGACGGTCGTAGTCGATGTCGCGGCCGGCCAAGAGCCACCCCCCCTCGTGTTTGCGGACGAATCCGCACTTCGCGCGGCCCGTCGCCGTCGAGCCGATTCTTTACGCTTGCCCAGTACTCCGGGCCGCATATGCGGGATCGACCGTAACGATTTCGTCGGCCGGGCAACCATGCGGGGGGCTACCAACGGGCGAGTCTGCCAAGAATATTACTCTTCGTATCCGTATGAATCCAAATAGTGTGTGGTGTCGAGAGGGTCGCCGCGGGCCCGCCGCCGTGCCCGCGGCGCGCGTCGTGGGGGTCAGCGGGCGCGCAGCGCGTCGAGGGGCGAGAGCCCCCCGGGCGTCGGCGGTCGGACAGGATGCCACCCGGGTTCGGAGTACCGTTCGCCGCGCCGCCAGTGGACGAGCGCGGTGCGGTCGAGCGGGTCCAGGTCGATCTGGAGCTCGCCCAGCGGCCGCCAGCAGGTCTGGATCGCCTCCGGCGCGCCCTCGCCGGACTCGCCCGCCTGCGCGGCCCCGGCCGCGCCCGGGCCGACGGCATCGTCCCAGCAGTGCGCGGTGAAGTACAGGGACACCCGCTCCTCGCCGGCGAGCCGGTGGTGCGCGGCATGGGCGAGGGTCAGCTCCGCCTCGTCGGCCCGGAGGCCGGCGATCTCCGCGGCCAGGCGCACGGCCGTCTCCCGTGCGGGTTCGCCCAGTCGTAGCGGCGCGCCGGGCAGGTACCACACCAGCGCCGGTGGCTCCGGCCGGCGTGCGCCCGCCGACGACCGCGGCTGCCGGGGCGTGGTGTCACGGGCCGTCGTGGCGTCACGCGCGGTCCTGGCATCGCGGGTGGTCCTGGTGTCACGGGCGGTTCTGGTGCCACGGGTGGTGAGGAGCACCGCGTCGTCCATGACGATGATCAGGTGTAGGTCGACCGGGAGACAGAGAGAACGCGACGGATACAAGGCCAACTACCGGCGCGTACCGTGCCGGCCCCGCGAGTGGCGTACATGTCGGGCCCTCGCCGCCGGTCGTCCTTCAGCCGTGGCGGCTGCCCCGTGAACGGCGGCCTGATCAAGGGTCAACACTGCCTCCACGGACGATCTCGCTCGGTTTCCAGCACTTCAGGCTGAGAACAGATCATCGAGGTCTGAACGTGCAGTTGCAAGACCGCGGATGCAGAAACCGATGCAAGGGGCCACTGCACGTGCGTCCGGGCACCTTCGTCCGGGCTGATCAGGCCGTCTCGGGAGCCGGTCAACTCCGGCCGCGGTACATCCGCATCGTCAGGGGGCCGAACACGGTGAGCAGAAGCGCGCACGACAGCGCGACCCATCCGAGCTGCTCAGCCGTGGCGACGCCGTGCATCAGCCCGCGGGAGGCGTTCGTCGTATGGGTGATCGGGTTGACGTCGACGAAGGCCTGGAGCCACCCGGGCAGCGTCTCCTGCCGCACGAAGATGTTGCTGACGAAGGTCAGTGGAAAAAGAATCATCATGCTCACGCCCATCACCGAGTTCGGGGTGCGCAGCACCATCGCCAGCACCGTCCACACCCAGGTGAGGCTGAACGAGAAGGCGATGACGACGGCCACCGCGGCCAGGACGCCGAGCGCGCCCCCCTCCGGCCGGAAACCGATCGCCAGCCCCAGTGCGAGGATGAGGACGGCGGCGATCGAATAGCGGAACACGTCGCCCAGCAGCGCTCCGACGAGTGCGGACGGCTGCCAGATCGGCAGTGACCGCAACCGGTCGAAGACGCCCTTGGTGATGTCGGTGTTGACGGTCACCCCGGTGTAGACCGTGATCATCACGATCGCCTGGACGAGGATTCCGGGCAGCAGGAACTGCACGTACTCCTGCGTCGACCCGGCGAGCGCGCCGCCGAACAGATAGGTGAACATCAGGGTCAACATGATCGGGAAGACGGTCACGTCGAAGAGCTGCTCGGGCACATGTCTGATCTTCAGCAGGGCCCGCCAGCCGAAGGTGAGCGAGGCCGCCAGCGGGGTGGGCCGCGCCGGGCGGGCACCGGTCGCGAGCACCGCGCGCAGATCCGGCGGCACGGCCGCCCCGGCCGCCGGCGGCCTTGTGCCCGCACCGGAGCCCGTGCCCGTGGCGCCTGTTCCGGCGGTGGTCGTCTCGGCGGCGGTCATGCGACCCTCGCTCCGTTCATGTCGGTGGTGGTCTCGGTGGGGGTGGGCGCGCCGTCATCGGCCGGATGGCCGGTGAGGGCGAGGAAGACCTCGTCCAGGCTCGGCTGGCCGAGCGCGAACTCGGTCAGCTCGATGCCCGCGCGGTTCAGCCCCGCCAGCGCCTCCGCCACGGGCTCGCCGTCCGAGACCCGGGCGGAGAGCGCCACCTGGTCCGACTCGTACCGGACGGGGACGCCCAGTGCGCCGGTGAGCAGGCGCTCGGCGTCCGCCCGCTGCTCGGGCAGGCGGACGCGCACGTGGAGGGTGCCCGAGCCGACCGAGGACTTCAGCTCGCCCGGAGTGCCCTCGGCGATCACTCTTCCGTGGTCGATCACCGCGATCCGGTCGGCGAGCTGGTCGGCCTCGTCCAGGTACTGGGTGGTGAGGATGACGGTCGTGCCACCGGCGACCAGCGCCCGGACGATGTCCCACACCTGGGCACGGCTGCGCGGGTCGAGGCCGGTGGTCGGCTCGTCGAGGAACATCAGGTCGGGGGTGACGACGAGGCTCGCGGCGATGTCCAGCCGGCGGCGCATCCCGCCCGAGTAGGTCTTGGCCATGCGCCCCGCTGCCTCGGTCAGACCGAAGGCCTCGACGAGTGCCGCGGCGCGCGCCCGCGCGGCGGACCGGTCGTGGCCGAGCAGGCGGGCCAGCAGGATGAGGTTCTCGGTGCCGGTGAGATCCTCGTCCACGGACGCGTACTGGCCGGTCAGGCAGACCCGGCTGCGCACCGCCGCCGCGTCGGTGACAACGTCGTGGCCCAGGACCCGCGCGTAGCCGGCATCCGGGCGCAGCAGGGTGGCGAGCATGCGGATCGTCGTCGTCTTGCCGGCACCGTTCGGCCCGAGCACCCCGTAGACGCTGCCGGCCGCGACGTGCAGGTCGAGCCCGTCGACGGCGCGGGTGCCGCCGAAGGTCTTCACCAGGCCCACGGCCTCGACGGCGGGCGGGGAATGTGTGTTCATCACGCCTCCGGAACGTGTTGTCTGGCTGCAGCTGCAGCTGCAGCCGCAGCCGCAGCCGCAGCCGCCGAGCGACGGGCGGGTGCCAGGCGGCCACCGGCCAACTTGCTGAGCACGGTAGGCGCGACCTCCGACAGTTCGGCTCGGCCGCCGCCGGGGGTGCCGAAAGGCCCCACGCGGTGAGCCTGTGCGGTATCCGTCTCCGTGCTGGTCGTGGCCCGGTCGGCAGCGCGCCCACCTGGGACGGGACGCCCGGGCCCGGTCCGTCCGGCCGTCCCGGAGGCGAGCGATCGGGGCTGGCGGCGCGCTGATATTCGATAGCGTCTGTAGACCATGGACCCGTGGCCCGAGGGCGTCGGCGGCGATCACCGTCTCGGCGGCGATTCCGGTGCCGCCGGTGCCGCTGGTGCAGCCGGCGGTGCCGGCACCGGCGCCGGAATCGACGAGATCCGGGAGATCCACAAAATTCAGCAGATCCGGGAAATACGCGAGATCCAGGAGATCCTGACGGCTCGGGACGTCGAGGAGACCACCGAGAGCCTCAAGATCATGGACGTCCCGGACGCGTTCGACGAGTTCGGCGCGGAGCGCCCCGGCCGGCTCGAGCTGGACGAGCTGATGGCGCAGCTCGTCGAGCGCGCGCATGAGGTGATGACCACCCAGGGCCGGCTGCGCGGCCTGCTGCGGGCGCACCGCGCGGTCGCCGCCGACCTGAGCCTGGAGGTCGTCCTCCGGCGGATCGCGGAGGCCGCCTGCGAGCTGGTCGACGCCCGCTACGGCGCGCTCGGCGTGATCGCCCGCGACGGCCGGCTCGAACAGTTCATCCACGTCGGGATGGACGCCGATCTGGTCGGCCGGATCGGCCACCTGCCTCGCGGCGAGGGGGTGCTCGGGCTGCTGACCGCCGAGCCCCGGGCCGTCCGCCTCGACGACATCGCCGCGCACGAGCACGCGGTCGGCTTCCCGCCCGGCCACCCGCCGATGCGCACGTTCCTCGGCGTCCCGATCAAGGTCCGCAGCGAGGTCTTCGGGAACCTCTACCTGACCGAGAAGCGCGGCGGGCGCCGTTTCACCGCGCAGGACGAGGAGCTCGTCCTGGCCCTCGCCGCGAGCGCCGGCGTGGCGATCGAGAACGCCCGGCTGTTCGGTGCGGCGCAGCGCCGCCAGCAGTGGCTGCAGGCATCCGCGGACATCATGCGCCACCTGCTGGCGGACGGGCCGGAGCCGCTCACGCTGATCGTCGCGCGGGCCCGCGAGGTCGCCGACGCCGATCTGGCGTGCGTCCTGCTCGCCGCCGGGGCGACCGAGGAACTGCTCGTCGACGCGGCCGACGGCCCGCAGGCCGACCGCCTCCTGGGCGAGTCCGTGCCGACGGCCGGAACCCTCGCCGGCCGGGCGGTCGCGGCCGGGCGGCCCCTGCTGGTCGACGACGCCGCGGCCGAGCCGGGCGTCACCGGCTTCGGCGGCCTCGACATCGGCCCGCTGATGGTCATCCCCCTGGTCGGGGCGCAGGTCGGGACGGGCGCGGTCGTGCTGGCCCGGGGGCCCGCGGGCCGGCCGTTCGCCGACGGCGATCTGGACATGGCGGCGACGTTCGCCGGGCATGTGCAGGTCGCCCTCGGCCTGGCCGCGTCCCGGGCCACCCGTGACCGGCTGCTCGTCCTGGAGGACCGCGACCGGATCGCCCGTGACCTGCACGACCACGTCATGCAGCGGCTCTACGCCGTCGCGCTGGGCCTGCAGGGGATGGCGGCCGCGGAGGACCGCCCGCAGTCCGCCGGCCGGCTCGCCACCTACGTCGACGACCTCGACGCGACCATCCGGGAGATCCGCTCGACGGTCTTCGAGCTGCGCGGGCGGCGCAGCACCGGCGGGCCGGGCGTGCGGGCCCGCCTCGGCGAGATCGTCGAGGAGGTCGCCGAGGCGCTCGGCTTCAGCCCGCGCCTGCGGGTGGACGGCCCGCTCGACACCGCGCTGGAGGGGAACATCGCCGACCATCTCCTCGCCGTCGCGCGGGAGAGCCTGTCGAACGTGGCGCGCCACGCCCGCGCCAGCCGGGTGGAGCTGTCGGTCACCGTCGGCCAGGGCTGGCTGCGCGCCGAGGTCACCGATGACGGGGTCGGGCTGGGCGACACCGGCCGGCGCAGCGGCCTGCACAACCTGCGCAGCCGCGCCGAGGAGCTCGGTGGGACCTTCGACATCGCCCCCGGCCCGTCCGGCGGCACCCAGCTGCGCTGGGCGGTCCCGCTGCCGTAGCCCGCCGGCCGCTCGAACCGGGTCCCGCGGTGGACGTCCGGCGCCGGACGTCCGGGCTGTCGTCGACGGGTCCGAGGACCATCGCGGGGGGTGCAAAGGACCTCCCGGTCCGTGCCCTCGGAGGGACCAACAGGGGGGTCGCGCGCGGCACGATGGTTCCGGGTGAGACGGACCATCGACAGGACAGCGGCGATCGGATCCCGGCGGCGGTGTCCGGTGCGCAGGAGGTGCCATGCCGGCTGACCAGAAGACCGCGGCGTCAGTCCCGGCCGATCTGTGGTCTCGCCCGACCGGCGAGACGCGGGTCGTCGAGACGGGGAGCGCGGTCCTCTGCCTGCACGGTGATCGTGTCTACAAACGGAAGAAACCCGTTGAGCCGGGGCTCCTCGACCTGCGGAGCCGGGCGGCCCGGCTGGCGGCCTGCCGCGCCGAGGTGGAGTTGAACCGGCGGCTCGCTTCCGACGTGTACCTGGGGGTCGCCGACGTCCTCGGCGACGGCGGCGAGGTGTGCGACCATGCCGTCGTCCTGCGGCGAATGCCCGCCGGCCGCCGGCTCTCCGCGCTGGTGCGCCACGCGGACCGCGTCGACGACCAGCTCCGCGCCGTCGCGCGGGCGGTCGCCGCGTTCCACGAGCGGTGCGGGACGTCCGAGGTGATCGGCCGTTCCGGCGACGCCGAGGCTGTCGCGGGGCAGTGGAAGGAGGCGCTCGGCGGCCTCGAGCCCTTCCAGGGGAAGGTCATCGACGCCGACGTCGTCGACGAGATCGGGCGGCTGGCGCTGCGGTACCTGGCCGGCCGCGGCCCGCTGCTGGCCGAGCGCCGGCGCGCCGGGCGGATCCGCGACGGCCACGGCGACCTGCGGGCCGAGAACATCCACTGCCTCGACGACGGCCCGCGCATCCTGAACCGGGTCGAGTCCGACCCGCGGCTGCGGGCCGGGGACGTCCTCGGCGACGTCGCCGTTCTGGTGATGGACCTGGAGCGGCTCGGCTCGCCCGAGGACGCCGAGCGCCTGATGCGCTGGTACCGCGACTTCTCCGCGCAGGCCCATCCGCCTTCGCTCGAGCACTTCTACATCGCCTACCGGGCCTTCACCGAGGCCCGGGTGACCTGCCTGCGGTACCGGCGGATCCTGGCCGAGGCGGGGGCGGGCCCGGGCGCCGAGGCCGGCGAACGGGCCCGGCGGCTCGCCGACATCGCCTACCGGCACCTGCGCCGGGCCCGGGTACGGCTGGTCCTGGTCGGCGGCCTGCCCGGCACCGGGAAATCGACCCTCGCCCGTCGGCTCGCAGACGCGGACGACGGCCGCCTGCTGCTGCGCTCCGACGCCGTGCGGGCGGAGCTCGCCGCCGACGGCCACGTCGATCCGGACACCCCCGGTAGCGGGCCTGCCATCCCGGAGCGGCCCGCCGTGCCCGCGGACCTCGGCGCGTCCTTCATCTGGCCGTTGTCCTCGGAGATCACCGCGCGGACCTACACGGTGCTGCTGTCCCGTGCCCGCCGGGCACTGGAACGCGGCGAGACGGTGATCATCGACGCCTCCTGGTCGGACGGCCGCCACCGCGCGGCGGCCGCGCGGCTGGCGCGCGAGACGGCCGCGGAGTTCCTCGAGCTGCGCTGCGTGACCTCACCGGAGGTCGCGGCCACGCGGCTGACCCGCCGGGACTCCGCCAGCGACCCAGCTGGCGCCACGTCCGCGGTACACCGCGCGATGAGCTCGTGGGCGGAGCCGTGGCCGACCGCCAGGGTGATCCAGACGACCGTGCCGGTCGCCGAGGTGTTCCACGCCGCCGAGCACTGCATTGCCTGACGGGCGTCCGGCGGGCCTGACGGCCGCTTTCAGGCGCTGCCGTCAGGCGTGGCGACGCGCGGCGTACACGGCGGCCTGCGTGCGGCTGCTCAGGCCCAGCTTGTCGAGGATCGACGAGACGTAGTTCTTCACGGTCTTCTCGGAGAGGTGCAGCCGGCCGGCGATCTGGCGGTTGGTCAGGCCCTCTGCGATCAGGACCAGGATCTCCCGCTCCCGGGTGCCCAACACCGCCGAGGCCCGGCCCACGTCGCTTCCCTCCCGGAGCCGGGCGAGGACCCTGGCGGTCACGGCCGGGTCGAGCAGGGAGCCGCCGGCCGCGATGGTCCGGATCGCGCCCACGAGGTCGGTGCCGCGGATCTGCTTGAGCAGGTAGCCCGCCGCCCCTGCCATGATCGCGGCGAAGAGCGCGTCATCGTCGTCGTAGGACGTGAGGATCAGACAGCCGACCTCGGGGCAGGCCGCGCGGATGTCCCGGCAGACGTCGATGCCGCTGCCGTCCTCCAGCCGGGCGTCGAGCAGCGCGACGTCCGGCCGCAGGCGGGGGACGAGGGCGGCCGCCTCGGCCCCGGTCGACGCCTCGCCCACGACCTCGATGCCGCCGGCGTCACTGAGCACCTCGCGGACCCCACGGCGGACGATCTCGTGGTCGTCAAGGAGGAAGACCCGTACCGTGGGTAACTCTCGTACTGAGTCCATCTCTCGTGCCGTGTGAATCCCCCGTACCGTGTGCGTCCCCGCAGCGTCCATTCGGGCAACAATAGTCGCGGTGCGGCGCTTTCCGGTCACCGAGCGACGGCGGACCGCAACGAGACACGCGTCCGCCCCGGGGCCGGGGGAGCCGGCGCCCGGGCGGGCATAAGGATGCTCGGAGCAGACAGACGGGAGAGGTCATGGTCGACACCGCGGTACGCCTGACGGAGGACGACGCCCGCGCGATCGTGGCGCAGGCCACGCTCGCGCCGTCGATCCACAACACCCAGCCCTGGCGGTGGCGCTTCGACGCCGACGGTCTGCACCTGTTCGCCGATCCCGAGCGGTTGCTGCACGTCGCCGACCCGGAGGGACGCCAGCTCCTGGTCAGCTGCGGGGCCGCCCTGACCTTCGCCCGGCTCGCCGCGCGCTCGCGCGGCCTGCTCCCCGTCGTGGCCCTCGGCCCGCTCGACGACGGCGCCCCGCCGTCCGCGGACGTCCCGCTGGCCACGATCGCCGTAGCGGACCGCCGCCCGCCCGCGCCGGCCGAGGCGGAGCTGGCGGCTGCGATGTCCAACCGGCACACCGACCGCCGTCCGTTCCTGACAGGGGAGCGGGGGCGGCTCGGGGCCGACGACCTCGCCGCGCTGCGCCGCGCCGCCGAGGCGGAGTCGGCCTGGGTGCGGTTCGTGGAGAGCGCGGACGCCCGGGTCGAGACGTCGGTCCTGCTCTCCCGCGCGGACTGGCAGGAGGCCCACGATCCCGCCTACACCGAGGAACTGAGGCACTGGAGCCGCACCTCGCCGCAGGCACGCGACGGCATCCCCCGCGAGGCCGTCGTCGGTGGCGCGGCGACGCGCCAGTCCGAGTTCGTCCTGCGGGACTTCGACGTGGTCGGCGGCCTCGAACCGGCCGGCGCGGCCGGTTCGTCCGAGCCGGCGGTGGAGCAGCCGGCGGTGGAGCGGCTGGAGGTGGAGCGGCCGACGGTCGTCGCCATCGGCACCGACTCGGATCGGCCCACCGACCGGCTGCTCGCCGGCGGCGCGACGGGCCGGGTGCTGCTCACGGCGACGGCG
Organism: Parafrankia sp. Ea1.12; assembly: GCF_900465275.1. Lineage (NCBI taxonomy): Bacteria > Bacillati > Actinomycetota > Actinomycetes > Frankiales > Frankiaceae > Parafrankia > Parafrankia sp. Ea1.12. The sequence goes on from NZ_UBIZ01000249.1 coordinate 17,331, forward strand.
CGCGGGCTCGCCGCCTCACCGCTGGGGCAGGTGCTGGACGTCTCCGCCATCCGCGAGCTGATGCGTTCGGCGACCGGGGGCATCGGTCACGTGCAGATGCTGCTGCGGCTGGGCCGCCCCGACCCCGAGCAGCCGCCGCTGGCGGCCACCCCCCGGCGGCCGGTCGAGGAGATCCTCGACATCGCCTGATCCGCGCGGACCGGCAAGGATGGGCGCCATGGACGTGACAGTCGTCGACAACCCCCCGGCCGGCCGGTTCGAGGCCAGAACTCCGACCGGGGAGGTCGCGGGGTTCGCCGAGTACACGCGGTCGAGCTCGCGAATCATCTTCACCCACACCGAGGTCGATCCGGCCTACAAGGGCACCGGCATGGGCTCCGCGTTGGCTGCTGGGGCGCTCGATTCGGCGCGCGCCCAGGGCTTGGCCGTCATCCCCCGGTGCCCGTTCATCAAGGCCTACATAGATCGGCATCCCGCGTACGCGGACCTGGTACGACGGCCCTCCACCTCCTCACCGGCCCACGAGCCGGCACCAGGAGCCGGGCCGACAGTGGGGCCCTGACCAGCGCTGAGGGGCTGACCAGCGCTGAGGGGCTGACCAGCATCGGGCGGCAGGCCAGCGCTGGGGCCCCGGCGGACACCGGGGCCCCAGCCGCCTTCTCGAGGAGGGGACGTCCACCGCGCGTCGGGGATACAGCGCGCGGGAGGTCGCGTCAGGCCGAGGTGACCCCGACCGGGGCGTGGGTCAGCCCGGGGAAGACCGTCCCGAGCTGCTCCTGGGACATCCCGAGCCAGCGGATCACGTCGCCCAGGACGTTGCGGTAGTCGTTCAGGACGGGCACCGCGCCGTCGTCCAGCTGGTCGGGCGCGAGGCCCGTCCACTTGCCGTGCACCCCGCCGACCGCGCCGCCGCCGATCACGAACATGACGCCGCCGCCGCCGTGGTCGGTCCCGCCGTTTCCGTTGGTGTCCGCGCGCCGGCCGAACTCCTGGATGGTGACCAGGGTGACGTCGGCGGCCTGCGGGCCGAGGTCGGCGAAGAACGCCGCGATCGAGTCGCCCTGCCGCTTCTGCAGCGTCGCCAGGCTGCCGGCCACCCCGCCCTGGCCGACATGGGTGTCGTAGCCCCCGGTCTCCATCGCCGCGACCCGGAGCCCGGTCCCGGATTTGATCAGGCGGGCGACGTCCCGTAGCGCTCGGCCCAGGCCCTCGTCGGGGTAGGTCACGCCGTCGGCCGGGGTGTAGGGCTTGGCCGCGATCTGCTTGCCCTCGGCTAGCGCGGCCAGGGTCGTCGCGACGCCGCGGGCGTAGGGGCGGCCGGCGTCGGGGCCGGCGAAGAGCGCGCCGAGCGCGGTGGCCGTCGCGGTCTCCTCGGCACCCTGGCCCCAGCCGTTCGCCTTGAAGTTGTCGATGCCGTTGAGGGTCAGGGCCTCGGCGGAGCCGAGGTAGGAGGTCGGCAGCGAGCCGCCCTCCTGGATCCCGCGGAACGCCGAACCCGGGCTCAGGACGCTCAGCAGGCGGGCAAGATAACCGCTGTTCTGGCCGGCACCGCCGATCTCGAGGTTGAACGTGTCCTGAAAGTGGCTGCGTGAGTTGTCGAGCAGCCCCGCGGCGGGAACCGCCGCCACCTTCCCGGCATCCAGCAGCGGCTTCAGCGACGCGTACGCGGGATGCAGGCCGAACGTCCGATCCATCGGGATGAGCTGGCCCGTCGGGATGGCGATGTCGGCGCGCAGGCCCGCGTAGTTCGGGTCCGCGCCCGGCACCAGTGCGTTCAGGCCGTCCATCCCGCCGCGCAGCGAGATCACGACCAGGGTTCGGCCGGGGGTGTCGGCGAAGGCCACGCGGATCGGCAGCACGGAGGCGACGCCGGCCGTGATGCCGACGGCGCCGGCCGCCGCGAGAACTCCGCGCCGGCTGAGCGTGCACTGGTCGGCCGCAGGCAGATTCTTTACCACCGGTCGGCCGCCTATCCGTAGACGTGGTAGGGGGAGTCGAGAATGAGCGAGCCGAGCTGGCCGACGAGATACTCGTTGTCCGCCGGCTTCCGCGACCCGCGGTCACCGAGGAATGTCGCCAGTGCCGCGCCGTGCTCGGGCGCGAGCGGCTGGAACACGAGCCGCCGGGCCAGCACGTCCACCACCTCGGCCATGGCGGCCGGTGGCGCGTCCCCGAGCAGGCTGTTCACCGCCGGGGTTCCCAGACCCTTCGGATACCACCCGTTGAGAAGGTTCCGGTGCATGTTCCACCGGCCGATCGTGGCTGACGCCGAAACCCATCGCTCCGCCCGCAGCGGATATCCGTCCGGAGCCGGCCACGCCAGCGGTGCCATTCCCATGTCGTTGGCCATCCAGTACAGCGCGACGACGGGTTCGGTGCCCGAGGCCGGCGGGCCGATCCCGAGAACGCGCAGCGTGGCGACGATGTCCTCCAGCGGCCGGCGGGTGCGCAGGCCCACTGCCTGGCCGAACTCGGCGGAGGTGAACAACGCCTTCAGTACCGGTGCGATCGCGGTGTCGTTCGCCAGGTAGGTCTGCGCCAGCATGTCGCAGAGGGACTGCGGCGGATCGTCCGCGACGAAATAGGTCGCCAGCTTGCGGGTGAGGTACGCGGCGGTCGCCGGGTGATGCGCCAGATGGTCCAGGTAGGCCTTCATCACGGCCTCCCCACCCTCGGCGGAGCCGTTCGGCGAGGAGAAGTCCAGCACCTGGACCGGGCCGACGTAGTGGTCTTTCGACTTGAACGCGTACTTCTTCGACTCGGCGTCGATGGAGATCCCGGTCAGGATGCGGGCGCTGTTCAGGACCCCGTCCTGGCCGTAACCGGCACCCACGCCGACGGTGTGCAGTTCGAGCAGTTCCCGTCCGAGATTCTCGTTGAGCGCCCGCACGGTGGACCGGTCGGCGTTCAGCCGACGGATCATCGCCGGGCTCGTCGTCTCCGCGAGCAGCAGATCCGCGAACCGGCCCAGTGCGTTCGGTCGGATGACCTCCCGGTCGTCCGGGAACGAGTCCCGCCACAGGTTGTCGTTCGGGTAGCCCTTGTTGAACACGTGTGACTGCCAGAAGTCGACCATCCGCTCCAGCAGTTGGCGGTTCGACCAGGTCATTCGCGCGATCGAGGCCACCGCGAGCCCGATCACGTCCTTGTAGTCGATGTCGCCCTCGATGGCGTGGAGCTCGCGGCCGGTCTTGGCCAGGAACGGGAAACGACCGAGGACCGCGTCGACCGTCCCGTCGCCAATCGAGGCCGGATCGAGCTGTCGGTCCAGCCATGCTCCGACACCCGCAGCCTTCACCTCTGCCACCAGCTCCGGTGTCGGCCCGAACGTGGCCCGGTTCAGCAGGTGCACCACCGGGTCGCGCCCGCGCAGGAAGGCCGGCGTCGCGGCACCGGCACCACCCCCGGCGGGCGGGGGAGGCGAGGCCGTCGGGGACGGACCGGGTGTGCCCGGTGCACCCGGCGTGCCCGGTGTCGTAGGCATGGTGGTCGGCGTGCCGGTGGCTGTCGGCGCCGTGGTGGGCCCGCCGGTCATCGGAGGTCGCGTGGTCGGTGCGACGGCCGTCGCCGTGGCCGTCGGTATCGCTCCGCCGCCACCGCCGGGGCCGCCGAACGAGCAGCCTGCGGCGGTCAGCCCGAAGGCCGCCAGCGAGCCGAACAGTCCGCGTCGGCTCGCTGTGCCGGCCGTCGTCCGAGATCCGTCGTGCGGGGCTGCGTCGTGCGGAGTGCGCGGGTCCACGTCGTGAGGGGCGGCGTCCTGCGGGTTGCGTTGCTCCGTGTCGTGCGGGGTGCGTGGGGTGTTCGGGTTGCGTGGGCCGTTCGGTTTGTGCGGCCGGGCGCGGTACCGGAGTCCCGTGAGTCCCGCGACGCCGCCCCGCGGCGGTGAGCCGACCGGCGTCCGGTCGGCTTCGTGCCTGCCTGCCATGCAGACCATCCCTGTTGGAGTCGAGCCCTGAGACCCCCCCAAGGGCCCGTTCGGTTACTCGACGGCGTCACAGTAATGCGGCGCCCGGACCCTGCCTGGGGAGGTCCGTCTCGTTTTTCAGGGTTTGACGTGGTGTAGCGCAACGATCCGGCGATGGGAGTTCGTCGGGAGCCGGTTACCGCGGGTGGTCTCCTCAAATGATCGCCAGGATGGTGGAGATGTGCTGTGCTACAGGCGATGTCGGGTGCTGGTCGGGAGCGCCCCAGGTGGGGGCCGCGCATTCGTCTCGCCGGTGGAACCCTTGGAATGCCATGGGAAGACCTATGGACGACCTTGTTGCGGCTGGGCCGATGGTCAGGAGTGCACGTTCGGTGCCCGGAACGACACGTGGCGAAGTGTCCTGTGGGTCACTCCGGCGCTCGGTCGGCGACGCCCATGGAGCGCCCGTAGTGCTGGTTGTGGACCGTCGCGGCGGCCGGCCTGCTTACGGCCGGCCGTACTCCCGGCTGTGCTGCCGGACGTCGTCGAGCGCGGGGAACTGATCCGGCCCGGTCGCGGCGGCGGGCACGAGCGCGAGATCGGATCGGCGGCTTCGCTCCTGAAACGACCGGCGCCTCAGCCCGCCGGCGAGGGGAGCGCCTGCCAGCCCGGCCACCGCGAGGCCGACTGCCAGCGTGTTCATCCCGGTGAGCAACGCCTGCTCCGCACCGGAGCGCGGCGCCGCCATGCGCGTACCTGGCCGTGGCCCTGCTCCACCGCCCGTGCTTCCGCCGGTGGCACTGTCACCGGTGGCACTGTCACCGGCAGTGCTGTCATCGGTGATGCTGCCTCCGGTGCCGGCACGGACGGAGCCGGGACCATCGCCGCCCGCCGGCCCGTTCGCCACGCCACCGCTCGTCGCGGAGCCGGCCGAGGTGCCGTCGGGGGGAGCGTCGCCGGTCGGTGCTCCGCCGGCCGCGGTGCCCTGTTGGACGGGGGCGTCGCCTCCCGGGCTGGCACCGTCCGTTCCGGTCCCGCTTCCCGTGCCGGCGCCGATGCTGCCTGCCGTGTCCGTCCCGCTTCCTGCGCCCGTGCCGGTTCCCGCCGGTGAACCGGGACCGGAGCTCGTTGTCCCGCCGCTGGACCCCGTCCCGGCGGCGGGCGCGGGCCGCTGCCGGGTTACCGGCGGACCAGGCGGAGCCTGCGTAGGTGCGGGTGCCGAGTTGCCGCGGGCCGCGGCCTGGCGGGAGAACTCGGCGATCGCCTCCGCCGCCTCCTGGAATCGGCGGATGCTCTCGGACTCCTCGTCGGGCCCCAGATCAACGTCGACGTCGATCTGCCCGAGCACGTCCTCGGCCTCGAACGCGATGAGGGCGGCCCGAGCCGGTGCGGTGACCTCCCGGCTCGGCGTGCCGGCCTGCGCTGCGGCGGTCGGCATGAGGAGAGCCACGGTGAGTACCGAGGGCAGCGCCGAGATCAGCAGCGTGCCCGGCAGCAGGCGACCGCGTGCCGTCGACGGTGTCGCACGGCTCCCGCCGGAAGCCGCTCGCGTCCGGTGGGAATCGGCTCCCGGACGCTGGGGATTCGAGCCCGGCCACCACGCCGACCGCCGCGTCGACGTCCCCCGCACCGTACGCATATTCAGTCCTTTCGCTTCCGCCAGTCCGATTCTGGAGGTTTACCGCGGGTCGACGGCGGTTTGCCGGGCGTCTCATTCGCGACAACGTGGCACTTTGTCGTTGTTTGCGGCCCTACGTCCGGTCCGGGTCGGGTAGCCGGCCGACCGCAGCGCGCTGCGGGCACCCCGATGAGCGCCATGAGAGTGCTATGAGCCATACGAGACCTACGAGCCCCACGAGACCGTCGGGCACGTGCGACGAGCCGCCGGTGTCCGGGGCGGCTCCAGGTGCGGTGCCCCGGGCGAGTACCGGCAGAAGACGTCCAGGTCCTGGCGCCTACCTGCTCGGTGGGCACGTGGCGGCGGTCCCCTGTGGGGTGACCGTCACGGCAGTCTCCGGCGCGGCGCTCCGGCGGGCAACGCCCCACGCCGGACGGGCGACGGCAGGGTTCGAGGGGCCGCCGCCGAACGCCCGTACGCCGCAGAACATGAAATGGCAGCTAAAAATTAGCTCGGTATCCGCGGGCGCGAAAACGTTTTCGCGGATGGTGCGGTGCAGCCGTTGCGGGAATCATCCCCGACGGACGTCGAAACCGCCGGAATCCTCGCCTGCTGGAATTTTCGGCCGGCGCTCGTCAGGCCGGCGGATCTACCTCGCGCCTATTCGTGCGCCGGCACGCGGCAGTGCCACGTGAAGTACATGTAGCCTGGGCTGATCCCGAGCCGGTGCTCGGCCGCTCGGTCGGCGATGACCTTCAGGTCCGCGGCGATCACCCCGTCGAGCATTCCGGGGACGTCGAACTCCCGGGACCAGTCGGGCCACAGGTTCTCCCCGGTCAGTGCGGCCTCGAGCATCGACGCGGTGCACAGCAGGTCCGCCTCGAACCCGGATTTGCGCAGCCGCTCGGTCAGATCGAACCCGAAGCGCCAGAAGACCGGGGTCCAGTCCATGTGGAACTCGGGTTCCGTCGGCGGCGCGGTCACCCCCTGGCCGACCGGGACCTGCAGGATGAGGTGCCCGCCCGGGGCGATCACCCGGCGAAGCTCCGCCAGCGCACTGTCCGTGTCCGGAACGTGCTCGAGCACGTGCGAGCACAGCATGACGTCCAGCGACGCGTCCGGCAGGTCAATCGCCTGCAGATCGAGCCGGATGCTGCCGCGGTGCGCGCGCATGTCCAGATCGGACGTCCGGTAGAAGAACCAACTGGACATCGCCGAACGGTAGTCCTCGCCGAGACGCGGACTGCACTCGATGACCCGGAGCGCGGGGTTGAGATCCACCGACTGGGCCAGGCACCAGTGCATGAACCGGTCACGCCCGTTGGCACCACAGGACGGGCACAGCGACATCTCGACATGGCCGGCAAGATCGAAGTCCTCGCCGTGCCACCGGCAGATGTTACAGATCACCGGGCCCTCGTCGCCGAGCGGAACCCACGGTGGGACCTCCGGGTCCGGCGCCGGGCGGCGCTCGCCGCCGAGGTCGTCCGAGCCGTCGAGACCGTCGGTTCCGGCTTCCGGCGCGGCCGTGTCCGTCAGCACCTCGCCGAGGTCCTGTGTCTCCGGCGGACGCAGCGCGGCTCGTCCGGCCCGGCCGGCCACCCGGTAGGCCGCGCCGGCCGCGCGTCGCATAACCGCCCGCGGGTCCTCTGCGAGCAGGCCGTTCACGCGCCTGGCCACGAAGTCCGCCGGTCCCCGGCCGCTGCCGGCCCGGTACATGCCGGCCACCCCATGTTCCATGTCCGTGTGCCCCCTGTCGGCGTTGCCGCTGCGTCTCCGTCCGGGCAGGCGACGGCCCCCTCACCCTCGAGGGGATGCCATGTCCCGCGCCGCCCGCCCCGGAATCCGCGTGCGCCCGGTCGAGACCCGGCGGCCCGATCGGCGCCCGTCCACACGCCGGCGCCTCCCTCGGCCTCCACCTGCTGTTTTCCCTGGTCGCTGTCAGTGGGGAACGTGAGGGAGGAGCGGGGGTCACGCGGACATGTGTTCCGGGCTGGCGGCAAGACACCCACATCATCGCTCTTTGGGTCGAGACCCCTCGAAACTGGTCGGCGTCCTGGCCCGAATGTGTCATCCGCGTAGTCGGGACGATCGCCGTCCGCGGGACGTCCGACGGGATGCCCGCAGGCTGTCTACGGGCTGTCTACGGGGTGTCCGGTGGCCATTCGCCGAGCCTTCGCCGGTTGTCTGCTGGCTGTTCGCTGGTCTGTTCGCCAGCTGTGGTCCAGCCCGTTGGTCGCTCCCGCTTCGCGGCACCGCCGCGGTATTCGCCCGTGGTCCGCTCGGACCGACACCCTGGCGTACCCACGCTTGCTGTGGCAAAGTGATCGCCGCTGTGCCTTTTGTCAGATTTTGCGGCAGTCCGTCGGGTGGCAGCGATCTGTCAGGTGGCAGCGATCCGTCGGATAGCGGCAGTCCATCGGCCAGCCACGACTGTCGGCCGGCCGGATCTCCGGCACGGCGCGGCCGGCGGAACAGCAGTTCATGGAAGGGCATTCAGGGGGGCGAGGCAAGGAGAGATCCATGCGCAGGGTCGGCGTGACCGATTACGACGCCGGGGAACGGCGACGCACCGCGAACAGCGCGGCAACCGCGTTCGCGTCCGGGGCACGGACGCATCGGGCGGGTTCGAAGGCGATCATGCGTCGCACGCCGAGCATGCTAAGGCTGCTGTCGATGGCGTTGCTCGCGATGGTGGCGCTCGCGGGCTGCGTTACCCCCATCGGGGGTGGAGGCGGTCCCGCTCCGACGACCAGTGCGGCCCCCAGCCCCGCCGGCCCGACGGGCTCGCCGTCCGCCGGCCCCACCCAGGCTCCGGACCCGAGCTCGGGTCCGAACCCCGGCGTCACTCCGGTGCCGACCCTCACCTCGGAGCCGGTGACCACTGCCCCGGTGACCACTGCGCCGGGGGCCACGCCGAGCGCCGCGCCAGTGCCCACGACACCCGGGTCGACCGATCCGCCTGTCGGGACGGTTGCGAAGGGCGCGAGCACCTGGTACTTCGACAAGATCGCTCCGTCGATGACGGATGCGGGAGTCTCGTGGTTCTACACCTGGGGAGCCGCGCCGGAGCGGATCGCGGCGCCGGCGGGAGTCGAGTTCGTCCCGATGATCTGGGGGCCGGGCTCGGTCACTCCGCAGACCCTCGCGACGGTGAAGGCCAACGGCCGCACCCTGCTCGGCTTCAACGAGCCTGACCTCCGCGGCCAGGCGGACATGCCGGTTCAGACCGCTCTCGATCTGTGGCCGCAACTGGAAGCCACCGGAATGCGTCTGGGTAGCCCGGCGCCCGCCGCCGGCGCCGCGGACCCGAACAGCTGGTTCGGCCAGTTCATGGCCGGCGCGGCCCAGCGGGGCTACAAGGTCGACTTCATCGCGCTGCACTGGTACGGCAGCGACTTCGACCCCACCCGGGCGACCAGTCAGCTCCGTGCCTACATCCAGGACGTGTACGACCGATACCACCTGCCGATCTGGCTGACCGAGTACAGCCTGATGAACTTCTCAACCTCACCCGCGACGGTCCCGAGCGCTGAGGGCCAGGCGGCGTTCGTGACCGCCTCCACCGCGATGCTCGAGAGCCTTCCGTTCGTTGAGCGCTACGCCTGGTTCGCGTTTCCCGCCAATCCCGACAGCCGGACCGGCCTGTATGACGAGTCAGGCCAGCCGACCCCGGCTGGTGTCGCCTACCGGGCGGCCGGCCGCTGATCTCCGGCCGGCCGGTGACACAAGGCGTCAGGCGGACAGGCTGGCGTGCATCTCCCACACCATGACCTCGGCCGGCTCGACGGCGGTGATCCGCTGACCGCCCACCGCGGTGAACCTGACGGCGTCGCCCTCGTGCAGTTGCCCCGCGCCTTCGAGCGTCACCTCGCCCCGTGCGACGAACAGGTGCAGGTAAGGCGCGTCGGGCAGCTCGACGCTCTGCCTCACACCGAGCCTGGCGACGTGCAGAGCCGCGTACCGGTTCCTGATACGGATGGCGGCAGCGCCGTCGTGCCGTTCCATCCCGGACGCGACCGTGACGAGGCCATCCCGGAGCAACTCGTTGTCGATCTCGAGCTGCTCGTAGCCGGGTGCGATCCCGTTCTCGTCCGGCGCAACCCACATCTGAACGAAGTGAACGGGTTCGTCGTGCGGCTCGCCGCCGTCGGGCAGCCGCCACGAGTCGTTCTTCTCGGAGTGCAGGATGCCTCGGCCGGCGCTCATCCGCTGGGCCAGCCCGGGGTAGATCACGCCCGAGTTGCCGGTCGAGTCCTGGTGGACGAGCGAACCCCGCAGTACCCAGGTGACGATCTCCATGTCGCGGTGCGGGTGGGTCTCGAAGCCCGCGCCTGCGCGCACGGTGTCGTCGTTGTTGACCAGTAGCAGTCCGTGATGGGTGTTTGACGGATCGTAGTGGTGGCCGAATGAGAAGGAGTGCTTGGAGTCGAGCCAGTTGATCTTTGTCTTGGGGCGGTCGTCTGCGCGGCGGATGTCGACCTTCGACCGCTGTGTCATGTCGGCCATGATGGCCCCTTCCCATCTCCATGACGCATCATTAAGGTGCATGACGTGTCAATCAGATCCCGGGGTGACGCATTCCCGACCCCGCCACCCGAGGTCCCGCCGCCTGCCGCACCCGCGGTCGCGGGCGCCGCGGTGTCCTGGCTGACTCGGCGGGAGCAGCGCGTATGGCGGCGCTACCTGCTCATGACCAGCCAGCTAACCGTGTGGATGAACCGCCAACTCGCCGCGGAGGCGGGGATCTCACTCGCCGACTACGACGTTCTCGTCCGCCTCACCGACACCCCCGAAGGGCGCCTGCGGGTGACCAAGCTGGCCAGGGAGCTCTCGTGGGAGCAGAGCAGGCTCTCCCATCACGTCGCCCGGATGCAGCGGCGTGGCCTCGTGGCGCGCGAGGAGTGCGCCGACGACGGCCGCGGCGCCCTTGTCGTGCTCACGGAGCGCGGCCGCGCCATGATCGAACAGGCCGCTCCCGCTCATGTCGCTTTCGTCCGTGAGCATGTGTTCGACATGCTCACGGAAGCCCAGGTCGACGCCCTTGACGCGATCGCCACGTCAGTACTGACCCGGCTCGCCGCGGACGACCACCCGTCATCCGCCTGATTCGCCACCCGTGCCCCGGGGCTTGTCGTCAAGATCATGAGGTCTCGGGCTCGAGATAGGGCGGCGGGGTGACCGTGATCCTTCTGCCCAGTGTCGTGGTCCACTCGAAGACACCCTCACGTGGCTGGCTGATCTGCCAGCCACTGCGGTGGCGCATGCGGTGATGTCGTCGACACAGAAGGCCCAGATTGTCCAGTGCTGTCCGGCCGCCCACGGCGTCGGGGACGGTGTGGTCGAGCTCGCAGTGGACCGCGCGCCGGGCGCACCCGGGCATGCGGCAGGTGCGGTCGCGCGCGCACGTGACGTACTTGCGCCGGGGTGGGGTGCCGGCGGTCGGAGACGTCGAGGAGGACGCCGCGCTGGTCGGTCAGGAGTCGCCGCCAGGTCGACCCTGGCCGAGCGGCCATCTCGCGGGCGACAGCTCCGGGGATGGTGCCGACACCTGGGATCTCACCGGGCTCCGACGATATGCCGAGCAGTGTGGTCACGGGCACGACCACCTGGACGTCGCAGGAGAACGGCCGGCCGTGCTCGGCTCGTCCGGTGAGCAGGTCGACGACGACGTCGGCCCGGATCTGGTCCGTCGTCCGTTCGTCGTGGGTATCCCGGGCGGCGACGATCTCGCGGGTCACCTGGTCGACTCGCCGGTAGCAGGCGTCTGCCTCCTCCGCCGGGAGCAACGCGGACAGCGTGCTGCTGCCCTCCTCGCCGGGACGAACCCAGACCCGTCGCGCGGCTCTTCGTGAACGGGCCCGCTCCGCCGAGCCGTCGGGGTCGATCCGCTGGACCGTGCGTCGGCACGCATCGGCGAAGGCTCCCTGAGTGGGACGTGGCCCGCCTTCCAGCACGCGCCTCTCCACGGCGGCCGCCAGTTCGTCATCCAACGGGCGAACGGCGCGTTCCAGGGATCTCAACCGAGATAGATCAATTGCCCCGTTTTTCAGTGTCGTCAACGCGCGGGGGAGCCGATCCGTGATCGTGCGCGCGTAGGTCATGTCTCGCGCCACCGAGGTGGCGGAGGCGCCGACCTCGATCGCCACGTCCTCCGGAGCAAGCTCGTCAAAAGTCCCGGTCGCCGCCTCGCGTGGTGGATTCATATGAGTGATGGCCGATAGATCCTCCATCATTCCTGCCTGAAGCCAGCCGAGCACCTTTAACTTGGTGCGATACCTGTCGACACGATGACAGAATCGCCGCAAGAAGGGCGTGGCCTGATCCAGGTCGCTCCTCGCGGTTCCGGCGCCGGTTGCCGCGATTGCCTCGGCCAGGACCGTGCGGAGCGCGTCCACCAGGTCGAACGAGACGTCTGATCGCTGCGGTTCGGAATCCATACCCGCTGCCGTCGACGCCCGGGTCATGGAGCTGTCGAACTGATCCATCAGGTTCACCGCCCACCGTCAGTGAAATTCTTCGAACATGCGTTCGATCCTAGGGTAGGGTCGGCTCTGCTGGCAAGGGTTCGGGCGAGTCGTCCCGAGGGTGACCTGATCTGTGGGTGGGTCGTTTCGTGGGTGAATGGAAATAAGTAGATGAATTATATGGATTACAAAGACAGGCAAATTCTTTTGCTTCTTCAGTGGCTAACGATCACTCTCGTTGGTGGCTGCACGGGAGACGTTCTCCGCCGCGGTGTGTGGTGCGGCCTGTCCGACCGCCTCGGGTCGGAGCCCGACGCCGACCGCACGGGCGAGCACGCGCTGGGCGGCCGGTATCCGGGCGAGGAGCCGGACCGGCATGGGCGCCGTGACCGGCTTGTCGCCGGCCTCCAGCACCGGGCGCAGCAACCCTCGTTGGGCGACCCGCTGCGCAAGCTGGGTGAGGATGGTCGGTGGCGTGCGGCGACGCTGTACCGCGGCCAGCCGCCCGGGCGGTGGTGCGGTTCCGGTGCCCCGGCCGGCGAGCAGGGGCGCACGGAGGATACGTGCCGCGGCGACCGCGTCCTGGATCGCCAGATTGATCCCGACCCCGCCGATCGGCGACATCGCGTGAGCGGCGTCCCCTATGAGCAGTGCGCCGGGAGCGTGCCAGCGCCGCACCCGGTCGACCTGCACCCTCAGCAGGTGGACGTCCTCCCAGCTTCTGATCTCATCGACCCGGTCGGCGAGGTCCGGAGCGAGCGTCGCGACGTTGTCGCGGAGGCGGTCGAGTCCCGCCGCGTGCACGGCGTCGTATCCGCCCTTGCGGATCAGATAGGCGGTCTGCCAGTAGCTGCCCCGATCGATGCGGATGAGCATCCGTCCCGGGCCGACCAGGCCGCCGAGGCCATCCCCGTCACTCGCCCGGCGTGGGAGCCGGAACCACAACACATCCATCGGAGCGCCGAAACGTCGCAGTGGCAGGCCAAGCGACGCGCGGACGACAGATCCGCGGCCGTCGGCACCGACCGTGAGACGCGCCCGCACCACCCGGCGGCCCTGGGTGGTCCGAGCCTCGGCGCCCACCACCCGATCGCCATCCCGGACAAGGCCGGTCACCTCGTGCTCACGCAGCAGCGTGAAGGTCGGAATGTCGGCGCCGGCCTGCGCGAGCATCTCCAGCAGGTCCCACTGCGGGACGAAGTAAATGTAGGGATGACTCACCCGCAGCCGGGAGAAGTCGGCGACCTGGTAGGTCCCGTCCGCGAAGCTGAATCTCAGCCCGGTGACCTGGCGTCCGGGCAGGTCGCGCACGCGTTCGCCAAGGCCGATCGAATCCAGCAGATCGAGCGTGGACGGGTGCACGGTGTCCCCGCGGAAGTCGCGCAGGAAGTCGGCGTGCTTCTCCAACACGCAGGTCTCGAGGCCGTCGCGGGCGAGCAACAGGCCGAGCATCATCCCGGCCGGGCCTGCGCCCACCACACACACGTCGAACGCGGGGCCTGCGGCGTCAGGCATCATGCAGATGCAGTACCCACTGCCTCGGGATCCGAGCGCGGTCCAGGGGGATCAGGTCTGCAGGGAGATCTGCGGTGGGATGCCGCCGTCCGGACCTTCCCCCGAGCCGTCTCCGTTCGGGCTGCGCGTGAAGCTCGCCATCGACGCGGCGGCGAGCTCCTCTACCACTGTGCCGTCGATGGTCTCCCGTTCCAGCAGGCGCGCAGTCAGGGCGTCGAGTGCGTTCCGATGCATGCGCAGCAGGTCGATGGCTCGCGCCTGAGCCTCCCGCAGCAGCCGTGCCACCTCGGCGTCGATCACTCGTTGCGTCTGCTCCGAGTAGGGGCGGGCCATGAGGTCGTCCCCGCCGAGGAAGTTGGGCCCGTCGGACGAGTAGCCCACCGGTCCGATCTCCTCCGACAGCCCGAACTCACGCACCATCCGGGTGGCGAGTTGGGTCGCGCCGGCCAGGTCGTTCGAGGCACCGGTGGAGCCGTGGCCGAACACCACCAGCTCGGCCGCCCGACCGCCGAGCCGCACGGCCAGGCTGTCCAGCAGATAGGCCTCGGAGTAGAGGTGCCGCTCGGCCTCGGGGAGCTGCTGGGTGACGCCGAGCGCCATGCCTGCGGGAAGGATGGTCACCTTCGAGACCGGGTCGGCGTCGTCGCAGAGCGCCGCCACCAGGGCATGGCCCGACTCGTGCACGGCGACGGACCGCTTCTCGTCCGGGAGCAGGGCGTTCGAGGCATCGCGCCGTCCGAGGAGAATGCGGTCACGTGCGGCGTCGAGATCGGCGGCGCTGACCACCGAACGTCCGTCGCGGACGGCGTTGATCGCCGCCTCGTTGACGAGGCTGGCCAGGTCCGCGCCGGAGAATCCGGGCGTGCCCCGGGCGATCCGGGTGAGGTCGGCGTCATCGGTGAGTGCCTTGCCACGGGTGTGCACGGCGAGGATCTCGGCCCGTTCGGACTGGGTCGGCAGCGGCACCGTGACCTGGCGGTCGAACCGACCCGGGCGCAGCAGCGCGTGGTCAAGGGTCTCGGGGCGGTTCGTGGCGGCGAGGACGACCACGCCCGACGTGGACTCGAACCCGTCCATCTCGGCGAGGAGCTGGTTCAGCGTCTGCTCGCGCTCGTCGTTGGACCCGCCGAACGCGCTGGAGCCGCGCCGGCCGCCGATGGCGTCGATCTCGTCGATGAAGATGATGGACGGCGCCCGCTTGCGAGCCTCGGTGAAGAGGTCCCGCACCCGGGATGCGCCGACACCGACGAACATCTCGACGAAGCCCGAGCCGGTGATCGAGAGGAACGGCACCTCGGCCTCGCCGGCGACGGCGCGCGCGAGCAGGGTCTTGCCGGTGCCGGGCGGGCCGACCATCAGCACGCCGCGCGGGCCGTGTGCGCCGACCTCAAGATACTGGTCGGGATTGCGCAGGAAGTCGACGACCTCGCTGATCTCCTGCTTCGCACCCTCGTAGCCGGCAACGTCACTGAAGCGGGTCTCCGGCCGGTCCGCCTCGGTGATCTTCGCTCGGGAGCGGCTGAACATTCCGAGCGCGCCGCCGCCGGAGAGCTGGCGCCGGGCCATGCGGCCGGACCACACGAAGAAACCGATCAGGAGCAGCAGCGGGAGGAAGCTCAGCACCACCGACCAGAACGACGTGCCCGTCCTGGTGGCCGTGATCTGCACCTTCTTGGCGGCGAGCTGACGTTCGAGCGCGGTTGTGTCGAGTGCGGTGGGGATCTGGGTGGTGAAGTCAGTGCCGTCGGTCAGCGTGCCGTCGACACCACCGCGGTCGTCGATGGTGACCGAGCGCACCACGCCGCTGTCGACTCGACCCACGAAATCGGAGTAGGTCAGCGAATCCGGCTGGGTGGCGAACAGGCTCGGAGCGATCAGCAGCATCACCGTGACGAGCAGCCCGACCGGGATGAGGAACCTGCGCCAGCCCGGCATCGGCGGCGGCGCGGGTTTCGGGGGAGTGTCCTTCGGCGGCCCGGATTTCGCCGGCGCGGAGGCATGAATATGGCCGATGCTCACACGGGAGATCACGATCTTCTCCTGGCGTCCACAGATCGGTCCGGATACCGGCTGCTGGCAGCCGGTGAATTGACGCCCATTCGCCCTTTCTATCAGCGATTTCTGCTGCGATGTATCGGGTCGGGCGGACGTCCCGTCGCGGGGACGCGCCGTGCCGACTCAGGCCGGGACGGTGTCGCACGCCGCCATCGAGGCGCCCCGGTATCCGTTCAGGAAGGCCTCACTTCGCTGCTCCGCCGAGCCGTGGGTCCACGACTCCGGGTCGACGCGGCCGCCGGCCGAGGCCTGGATCCGGTCATCGCCCACGGCCTCGGCCGCCCGGAGCGCCTCGTCGAGCTCAGCTTCGTTGATCGTGACGTTGCCGGCGGAGTTCGCCAGCGTGCTCCACACCCCGGCGTAGCAGTCGGCCTGCAGTTCGAGCTGCACCGACAGCGCGTTGCGGCGGGACGGGTCGGCGTTCTGCGCCTCGCGCAGCCGCTGCTCGGTTCCGGTGATCGTCTGGATGTGGTGCCCGACCTCGTGAGCGACGATGTAGGCCTGCGCGTACCGGCCCTGCGCCCCGAAGTCCCGCTGGAGCTGCTCGAGGAACCCGAGATCGATGAAGACCCGTCGGTCGGGTGGGCAGTAGAAGGGCCCAATCTGCGCGGACGCCGTTCCGCATCCGGTCGAGACCGCGTCGGAGAAGTAGACCAGCCGCGGGTCGGAGTACTGCTGGCCGGCCCGGGCGAACTGGGCCGTCCAGACCTCGTTCACCTCGTTGAAGACCTTGAGGACGAAGCAGTCGTCGTAATGGTCCAGGGCGCCGGCAGTGTTGCAACGGGTGGCGATCTCGCTGCCCGTCGTGCCCTGTTCGGTGCCCGGCTGCGCACCCCCCGACCCGTCGCTGCCCGTTCCGTTCGCGCCCGTCCCGTCGCCGCCGCCGAGCACGGCCACCACCAGGTAGATGAGCAGGCCGACCAGGCCGGCACCACCGCCGCCGATGGCGGCACCGCGGCCCAGGCCGCCGCCGCGTCTGTCCTCGAGCTGGGACGTGTCGACCGACGAATCGTCGAACCGCATGGCCTGCCTCTCGACGCGCCTCGTGGATACCGTCCGGGAGCAGACGTCATGCGGGATATGTCCATGATGTGGCAAGGGCGAACATCGGGCGGGCCTGGGGGTTCAGTGCTCGAGGCGGGCCCGTACCTCTGGTCGGCGCAGCGGCGGCACTGTCCCGGGCGGCTGGCGGCGCGCGGGCAGCTCCCTGAGCAGGCGGTGGACGCTCGCGGACACCTCGGCCACCGCCGCCTCGAAGGCCCCGGCCGCGGCGGGCGGTGGCTGGCGCAGGCCGCTCACCTTCCGGACAAACTGCCGGGCAGCCGCCTCGATCTCCTCGTCGGTCGCGGGAGGCTCGAGTCCGCGCAGCTCAGTGATGTTGCGACACATGACTCCACGGTAGGCCGGCTCCCGTGCCGTCTCGGCGGCGTGCCCGTGGCTCGCGGGTCCGTAACTTGCGTCGCCGTGGCTCGGGTGGCTGTGGCTCGCGAGCAGGTGCCTCCCGGTCAGGCCGGGGGTCGGCGCCTGTCAGAGGTCCACGGTCCCCGAGATACAGGTGACAGTGTCGCCACCGACCCACACCGACCCGTCCGGATCACGGGAGAGACGGACCCTGCCCTCCCGCCCGAGCAGCGTCCCCTGGCTGACGACATACGCCCCGTCCGCCTTGCCGATGTCGAACAGCCAGGTCGCGAGGGAGGCGTTGAGGCTGCCGGTCACCGGGTCCTCGACAGTGGTGATCTGGGGCGTGAAGGCGCGGACTTCGAAGGCGCCCGGCCCGCCGGGCGGGTGTGGCCCGACAACCCCCACGGCCAGGTCGACGGCGCCCGGGCGGATCGCGAGCACGGCCGCGGCGGAGTCGAGCAGCACGCCGACCCAGCCCGGGCCGTTGTCCACCCACTGCGCGGCGAGGATGTCCGCCGGGTCGAGGCGGAGCATCTCGGCGAGGTGCCGCACGAGTTCGGCGTCGGCGGGCTCGTAACGCAGCAGCGGCGGTCCCGAGAAGGCCAGTCCCGAGGCGTCGTCGCGACGGACGGTGATCAGACCCGCCTCACATTCCTGCACGATCCGGTCGGGATCGCGCGGCGTGTGGCCGGATGTCAGCCAGGCGTGGCATGTCCCCAGAGTGGGATGACCCGCGAACGGAAGCTCGGCCGTCGGCGTGAAGATGCGCACCCGGTAGTCGGCCCCGGGTGCCGTCGGGGCCTGGACGAACGTTGTCTCGGAAAGGTTCGTCCAGGCGGCGAAGCGGCGCATCGCCGCACTGGGCAGCCCCTCGGCGTCGAGGACGACCGCGACGGGATTGCCCAGGCAACTGCCGGACGTGAAGACGTCCACCTGCTGGAACGCTCGCCGCATGACCGGTTACGAGCTCAGTCGCAGGGGGTCGAACCGCTCGCGGTATCGGCTGGCGCGGTAGACACCGAGGATGCGGTAGTCGGCGAAGAAGCCGAGTTCGGCGAAGGCGCGTTCCACCGCGGGATCCTCCGGGCTGCCCTCGACGTCGGCGAGGAACTGCGTCGCCACGAACTCGCCGCTGATCATGCAGCTTTCGAGCTTCGTCATGTTGATGCCGTTGGTGGCGAAACCGCCGAGAGCCTTGTACAGCGCGGCCGGCATGTTGCGCACCTTGAACACGAAGGTGGTCACGATCGGTCCGACGCCGGCCGCGGCCCGCAGGCGCTCGTTCGACAGGATGAGGAAGCGGGTCGTGTTGTGATCCTCGTCCTCGAGGTCGGGCCGGAGCACCTGCAGGCCGTATTCCTCGGCTGCCAGCCGCGAGGCGACGGCAGCCTTCGTCACGTCACCCCACTCGGCGACCTCGCGGGCGCTGCCCGCGGTGTCCGCGGCGGGCACGGCGGTGAGCCCGAGCCCGCGGATCGCGTTGCGGCACTGGGCCAGGGCCTGCGGATGGCTGTGCACGGTCTTCAGATCGTCCATGGTCGCCCGCGGCAGCCCGAGGAGCTGATGGCGTATGGGCAGGAAGAACTCACCGATGATGTGCACGGAGGAGTTCGGCAGCAGATGGTGGATGTCGGCGACCCGGCCCGCGGTCGAGTTCTCCACCGGGATCATCGCCAGACCGACCGTGCCGTCCTCCAGCGCGGTGAAGCACTCCTCAAAGGTCTGGAACGGTACCGCCTCGAAGTCGGGGTAGACGTCGCGGCAGGCGATGTGGGAGTTGGCTCCCGGCTCGCCCTGATATGCGATCTTCTGACTCCCGGTCATCGCGGGTTCCTGCCTCCGGTCTGTGGTTCTGCTGCAAAGCCGTCGCACGGGCGGTCCCGCCGGGCCCGCCGTGGCTGGCTGGTCGGCGCACGGCCTGGACGTCCGGCCGCCGTATCCGACGGTACCGGGCCGCCACCCCGGCACCCCCGGCCGCCGGGTCTGCTGGTGCCGGTCCGGGCGTCCGGGCGGGGATCAGACGGAGTGCGCGTCGGCGAACGCGTCGAGGATCTCCCGGGGAATGCGGCCGCGGTCGCCGACCTCGAATCCGTTCTGGCGGGCCCAGGCGCGGATCCTCCCGGCGTCCCGGCCGGCGGCCGCGCTTCCGTTCCCACCCCCGCTCGCTGCCGTCACGGCGAGAGCCGGGGCTCCGCCGGACTCACCGGCGCCGGGGTCGGGCGGGACGACGTGCGTGGCCAGCGTCCGGATCTGCTCCGCATCTCTGGTGGGCGTGAGCACGTTCGCCCCCGGCAGATAGCTGATCGTGACCAGCTCGGCGTCGCCAGGTGGGGTCAAGGCGCCGTCCGTCTGTCCTGGTCCGTCGGCGCGCAGCTGCGCACCCACCGCTCGTGCCAGGTCGGTGAGATGCTCGTGGTGCGTCAGCAGAATGATCTGCCAGCGCCCGGAGATCTCGGCCAGCACGCGAAGTGCCGCCTCGGCGCGCGTGTCGTCGAACGTCATCAGGACGTCGTCGAGCACGACCGGCAGCGTGGGTTCGCCGCGGCTGGTCCGCTCCCGCTGGAGCTGGTCGATCGCCGCCAGGCGCAGGGCCAGGAACACCTGGTCGGCCGTGCCCTCGGAAAGCTCGCCCGGGCCGAGCTCGTCCTCGTCGGCGCGGACGACCCGCAGCGTCCGGGCGCCGTCGCCGCGATCGATGGCCCGCAGGGCGACGTAGCGGCCCTCGGTGAGCCGTTCGAGCAGGCGTCCCGCGTCCGCGAGCAGGGGGGACGCGTGACGGCGCTCGTAGGACTCCAGCTCACGGCCAAGCGTCTCGTACTGGATGCGCGCGATGACGTAGCGCTCCGCCGTCTCGGCTACGAGCGCCAGGGACTCCTGCGCACGGGCGTGCAGCTCGCCGGTGGCCGCGCCGCTCTCGAGATCCCGCAGATGCCGTTCGACCGTCCCGACGGCCGTCCACGCCTCTGTCTGCGCGGCCGTGCGGCGCTCGTGCTCGTCGCGCGCGGCGGTGAGGTCGGCGGCGAGGTCCTCGTCGGTGCTCGCGGCCAGCGCGCCGACGACGGCTTCGAGCTCGTCGCCGGGTGCCGCGGCGCGCAGCAGGCCTTCGGTGGCGGTCATCGCCGCCGTGATCCCGGCGAGGTCCCGGCCGCGGTCCGCCGCGTCGGCCAGTTGCTGACCGGGCGCGAGGACGACCTGCGCGCGCAACTCGTCGAGGCGGCCGACGGCGCTGTCCCGCAGCAGCGTCGCGGCGGCGACCCGGGTGCTCAGGGTGGCGACCGCCTGGTCGATCTCCGCGCGGCGGGTACGGCTCTCGATGCTCGCCTGGTGCCGTGCGCTGAGCTGATCGAGCAGATCGGCCAGCTCGTCGGCCTCATCGCCCGGCCTGTCGGGCGCGACTGGGCCCGCCGCGAGACGTTCGCCGCCAGTTCCGGTTCCACTCCCAGCCCCACTCCCGGCCCCGGCGCTGGTGTCGGTGTCGGGGCGCTGGCCGCGCGAGCGGTGCAGGAGGCCATGACGGGCCGAGAGCTCGCGGACGTCCGCGGCGAACGCCCGATGGCGGCCGGCGGCACGCTCGGCGTCCCGCGCGGCGCGGTCGGCCTGCTCGTGCAGAGCCACCGCCTGCGCGAGCACGCCCCGCCGTTCGGTCCAGCCCCGCGGGTCGGTGACCGAAGCCAGCCCGGCCGCCCGGACGAGGTTGTCCCAGTCGCCCTCGGCGCCGAGCAGCTCCTCGCGCCGCTTGTCCCGTTCGCGTTCGGCCTCCTCGACGGCCCGCCCGAAGTGGGCGGCGTCAGCCCGGCGGACCTGTGCGAGGTCGTCGTCCGCGAGTACGGTCTGCGCGCAGGTGAGAAGACTGTCGAGGTCGGCGTCCACCCGGGCGAGGCCGACCTCGGCGAGGGCCTGGGCGAGCGCGGTCCGCTGGGCGTCGGCCTGGGCACCCAGCCGGGCGATGCGGGTCTCCGCGGCGAGCAGCTCCGCGTGCGCCCGGTGCGCCTCGTCAACAGCCCGCTGGACGTCGTCCGCGTCCGCCCGAGAGGGCACGGCCAGGCCTGGCTCGTGCCAGTGGCCCTCCCACGCCGCGCGGGCTTGATCGGCTGCCTCGGCGGCGGCCGTGGTGGCGGCGAGCGCCGCGGTGGCCCGTTCGTGCGCGAGGTCGGCGTCCCGGTGGAGCTGGGCCCGCCGGGCGGCCAGATCGGCGTGGCGGATGAGCTGATCCGCGACCTCGTCGGCGCGGGCGATTCCGGCGGCGATGACCGGGAGCAGCTCGCGAGCCCGCTCCGGCGTCAGCCGGCCGCCGACTGGTGGCACCCCGCCAACGGCCGGGGCGGGGGTCCGGCCGTCGGTCGCGGGCGGCAGGCCGCCGGCCGCGTCGACCAGCAGGTTCCAGAGCTCCTCGCGGGTCGCGCGGGCCCGGTCGAGCGTGGCCTGGTCCGGGAGGTCGCGGCCGTCGGCGTCGGCGACCCGGCTCTGCGTGAGCTCGAGGTCCCGGGTGGCGCCGACGAGCTCCTCCTCGCGGCGGGCGAGGGCCATTTCTGCGGCGTCGAGCCGGTCGCGCGCCAGCCGGATCTCGTCGCGCCCGGGCATCCCGGGCGGCGGGCCGTCCGGGTCGCGGGCGCCGGCGCGGCGCAGCGCCTCCCGGCGGTCGCGGACAGCGCGGGCCGCCTCGTCGACAGCCGCCCTGGTCAGCGCGGTCGCCGAGCCCTCGCCGGCTATCGCGCCGAGTACCGCCTTCAGCTGGCTGATCGACGCCGGGTCGTGGCCCGGGGACTGATCGGTGCCGTCGCGGCGCAGGCGGGCGGCGGCGAGCGCGTCCTCGGCGCGGCGCAGCTCGTCGGTCAGCTCGCCGACCGTCACGGCGAGCGCGTCGAGCTGGGCCGCGAGGTCACGCGGCACGTGCAGGTCGGCCAGGAGCTCGGCGGCGGTGCGCGGGTCGCCCGGACCGGCCAGGTCGAGCAGGAGCGCACGGGCGGAGTCCGCGTGGCGCGCGGCCTCGTTCTCGAGCGCGCGGGCGTCGGCGCCGTCGCCGAGCCGCGCCACGCGGGACTGCTCCAGCCGGGTGATCATCTCGCCGTCGGCGAGCATGGACTCGTCGGTCGTCAGCGCCTCCCGCGCGGCCCGGCGGTCGAGCAGATCGGCGGTCAGCCGGTCGAGGTCGGCCTCGGCCGTCGCGGCCTCCCGCACGCTGGCGTCGAACAGCGCCGTCTCCTCGGCGGTGAGGGCCACACCCGCGGCGAGCAGCGCGGCGTGGCGTTCCCGGAGCACGACCAGCTCCCGGGCATGTGGGGCTGCGCGCACCCACCGTTCCAGGCGGGAGCGGCGGTCGGCGGCGGCTCGGGTCGCCACCGCGGCCGCCTGCGCGTCGCGGCGGCGCAGCGCCTGCTCCCGGCGGGCATCGTCGACATGGGCCGCGCGGGTCATGGCGGACGCCGCCTGCTCGGCCAGCCGCTCGTAGTCCGCCAGCGCGGTGCGGACCCGGACGCTCTTGTTGTTGCGGTGGGCCTTGTACAGGGAGTCCATCTCCGCGGCGAGCGTGTCGAGCAGGCCGCGGACCGCCCGCCCGCTGCGCGCGGTGAAGACGAGCTCGGCCAGGTCGCCGGTGCCCTCGAAGACACTTGCGCCACCTGCCCGCAGCTCGGCGTGGGACAGCCCGAACGCCTGCCGCCAGCGCCGACGCGCGTCGGCGCCACCGGAACCCCACGGGGGGAGGAAGACCGCGCCGTCGTCAACGGTCTGCAGACCGCTGTTGCGCCGCCTGACCTCGACCCTGGCCGGCGGCGCCTGCCGGGCCGGCCCCGTCTCCTGGGACGACGGCGGGAGCTCGGCCGGATGCGTCGTGGGCAGTTCGAGGTCGGCCGTCAGACTCAGCGCGCCCTGGCCGAACTGGAAGCTCCGCCGGGTGCCGCGGAAGGTCCACAGCAGGTCCGACAGGGCGTCGAGCGTCGTCGACTTGCCGGCCTCGTTCGCGCCGACGACCACCGTCAGCCCACGGCCGAACTCGATCCGCCGGTCCTCGAAAGCACCGTAGCGATCCAGGCCGAGCGCGCGGACCCGCATCAGGCGTCGTCTCCGGAGAGGCGCGCGAGCAGGCCGTCCCCGGCGCGCCGGGCGAGGTCGGCGAGTGTGCGGGGATCGCCCAGGTCGAGCAGGTCGGCTCCGCGCAGCAGCCGTCCGACCTCGCGGTCCAGGGGGCCGATCCACTGCGCGAGGTCCTCGGGGCGGGTGCCCAGATCGTCGCAGGCCGCGCGTACGGCGGCGACCAGCTCGGGGTCGACGGCGCCGGCCGGCCGCGGGTCGGTCACCCGGTTGACGATCTTCTCCAGACAGACCTGCAGGCCGTCGGCGACCGTGCGGAGCTCCTCGCGCAGCCGTTCGGCGTCGGCAAGACCCGCGGCGGCCCGCGACGCGCCGGTGAGCACGGTGCGCGCGACGACCGGACGGTCTCCCGCGGAGTCCCGCGCCGCCCGCAGTTCGGCCGTGACCCGGCCCAGGACGTCGTCGAGGGTGTCGGCGCCGGCGGTGTCGACGGTGAGGACAGCCCAGCGGGCCACGTCGCAGGGGACGTGCTCGATGCGGGCGGGGCCGTCCTGGGGGATCTCGACGACGAGGGCGCCCTTTGGCCCGCTCTCCCGCGGGGTGCGGCCCTGGAGATTGCCGCTGAACGCGGCGACCTGGCGGCCCCCGGGCCCGTCCCCGCGGGTCGCCGTGCCGCCGGGAAGTGGGCCGCCGTGAACGACGCGATGGGAGTGGACATGGCCGAGGGCGAAGTAGTCGTAGCCCGTGCGGGCCAGGTCGTCCTCCGAGCACGGGGCGTAGTTGGCATGGCCTTCGGCGCCGTCGGCGGCAGTGTGCAGCAGGCCGACGTTCACCAGCCCGGCCAGGGCGTCCGGGTAGCGCTGGACGAGGTTGTCGTGGACGGCGGCGGTCGCGTAGCTCTGCCCGTGCACGGCCAGCCCGAGGTCGTCCGCCACATGCGTGCCCGGCCGGTCCGAGGCGAACACCCGGACGTTCGGGGGCAGGGTCAGCGACCGGGTGATCTCGCTCTCGGCGTCGTGGTTGCCGGAGATCATGTAGACGGGGATGTCGGCGTCGCGCAGGCGGCCCATCTGCTCGACGAAGAACCGGCCGGTCGCGTAGTCCCGCCAGGTTCCGTCGTAGACGTCCCCGGCGAGCAGGAGCGCGTCCGCCGCCCGGTCGACGCTGAGGTCGACGAGGTTCGCCAGGGCCCGCCGGGTTGCCTGCCGCAGCAGGTGGGCCAGGTCGCCGTCACCCAGCCGGGTCAGTCCCCGAAGGGGGCTGTCGAGATGGATGTCCGCGGCGTGGACGAGGCGCATCTTCCCCCTGGCGTCGGGCCGCCACAGGCCAGGGAGGGCATGTGGTTCCGGGCGGTCGGCGCGTCCCGCGGGCGGTTGCCGTGAGACGCGGACGGCCCGTCGGAAGGAGGGAGCAGGCCGAACGACCAGAACCTAGTACCGCAATCGGACATCTCGAACTGTCCACGCCGGAGGATCCAGTGATCTCGTCAAATTTTTGGTGCTTTGTCCCTGTTTTTTGGGAGTGTTGTCGTCGTAGGGGCGGAGCTTCGGGCGGTTCAGCGCCCGGACTTGGAACGGGAGCCGGAGCGCGATCCGCCGCCGGAGCGACGGGCCCGCGAGCGCGTGCCGACGTCCACCTGCCGGGCGGGGCCGGCGCCGGCGGCGACGTTCGCCAGGTCGGCGGTGATGCTGCTGTTGATGAGCCCGACGGTCCGATCACGGTCGCCGTCGTCGAGGCCTTCGAGCAGGCTGTGTATCAGGCTCACGATGTTCCTCCACGCTGCGGGGCGATCTCGGGGTTCGTACGTCTGCTGCCCGGACCGAGCGTGTTAAAGCGTGCAATCGCCGCTTTTTCCTGGCGACAAGGATCCTGGCGACAAGGATCCCGGTGGCCAGGACCCTGGCGACGAGGATCCCGGCGACAAGGATCCCGGTGGCCAGGACCCTGGCGACGAGGATCAGGGCGCCGGCGAGAGGCCCCCGTCGAGGTTGATGCCGACGCCGGTCAGATAACCGGCGCGGGGGGAGAGCAGGAAGGCCGCGAGGTCCGCGAAGTCCTGGGCGCGGCCGACCCGTCCGAGGGGGATGTCGGAGCCCCGGCTCAGCTCGGCGTACAGCTCGTCCACGCCGATGCCTCGCTCGGCTGCGCGGCGGTCCCACTGGCCGCTCTCCAGCAGCCCGATCAGCACCGCGTTCACCCGGATTCCGTCCGGGCCGAGTTCCTTGGACAGCGCCTTGGTGAGGGCGAGCCCGGCCGCCCGGGAGACCGAGGTGGGGGTCGATCCGGCGCCGGGGGTCTTCGCGGCAATGGCCAGCGTGTTGATCACGGAGCCGCCGCCGGCCGCGCGCAGGTGCGGCAGCGCCAACCGGGTCAGCCGGACGGTGCTGTGCACCTTGAGCTGCAGGTCGGCGTCCCAGACCTCGTCGGTGTGCGACGCGAACGGCCCGGCGGCGCTGCGCCCGGCGTTGTTCACCAGGCCGTCGATCCGCCCCCAGCGGCCGACGGCCTGCTCGACGAACCGCTCGAGGTCGGCCAGGCGGGTGACGTCCGCGGGGACGGGCAGGAACTCCGCGCCGGCCGCGGCGGTCGGTGCCACCTCGGCAGCGAGGCGGTTGAGGCGGTCCGCGTCGCGGGCGCAGAACGCGACACGCGCCCCCTCCGCGGCGAGGGTGCGCACCAACGCGGCGCCGAGCCCGTCCGAGCCGCCGGTGATCAGGACGACCTTGCCCGCCAGCTCGAGATCCACACCGTCTCCTCTGCCGCCCGCGCTCCGCCCAGTCCAGCCCAGCGCGCCCGCTCCGCCACTGCCCGCAACCCTATTCGGACCCGCGACCTCCGCGGACCCGAAGCCCTGTGCGGTGGGCCGGACAAGCACGCCGGGATAAGCGCCGTCGACGTCCGTGCCGTCGCAGGAGATCGCCATGCCGTTGACCCAGACTCCGACGATGCCGTGGGTCCCGGCGATCAGCCGGTCGCCGCGGGCGGGGAGGTCCCAGACCCGGACGGGATCGTCGTCGCCGACGGTGCCGGGGCAAACGCGACCAGGTCGGCCGCGTAGCGGGGCCTGATCAGGCCGCGGTCGGTGAGGCCGAAGACCTCGGCGGGCTGGCCGGTGAGGCGCCAGACCGCCTCGGCGAGACCGAGCGCGCCCTTCTCCCGGACCCAGCACGAACATCCGCAGCGGGGTGTGGGTGATGAACGTGCCGACGTTGAGCCGCTTGCGCCGCCGGTCGATGGCGGCGACTTACTCGGGGAACGTCTCGAACGACCACTCGATCCCGGCGTCGGGCATTTCGCGGGACATGCCCTCGACATTCTCCAGGGTGGAGCCCATCGTGCCGCGCTGGTCCGGGCGCAGCGGGGCGACGCCGAGCCCGCAGTTGCCGTAGATGACCGTCGTGATGCCGTGCCAGGAGGTCGGGGTGAGCTCGCCGTCCCAGAGGATCTGCGCGTTGTAGTGCGTGTGCGGGTCGATGAAGCCGGGCGCCAGTACGAGGCCGGTGAGGTCCACGACCTCGGCGCCGTCTCCTTGCTCCTCATGTTCGCCCGGGTCGTCCCAGTGCTCGATACAAATTAAGTCGGATAATAAGTCTTCCACTCTATTTTGCCGTCCAAGATGCTATTACATAACAGATAAGGGTCGAAATCTGGTCACGACATATAAGTCAGACATTAGTGGTCTGCGAGTTCGGCCGGGGTCGTCCGGGCTGAGTGGAGTCGGGGCGAGGAGCGGTGCGATGGAGCGGGAGTAGCTGAACCCGGCGGGCGCGTGGAGCACGGTGGGGCGCAGCTACAGCCACGTCGTCAAGATCATTAGTCCGAACAGGCTGATCTTTCTGGCCGGCCAGGCGCCGGCGGACGAGAACTTCAAGGTCATCGGCGGCGTGCTCGACGCCCTCGACAGCCTCGACGCCGCGGAGGCGGCGGAGGCCACTGAGGCCGGTGACGCTCTTGACCGGCCGAAAGATCGTGGGCGCCTCGTTCGGGGCTGGCGCGGTCGCCTGGTGCACGGTGCACCATCCGGAGCGGGTCGCCGCGCTCGTGCTTGTGGGCTCCCTGGGTCTCGTCCCCACCCCGGGCAACCGGCGGGCGGGGGCCGCACAGCGGCTGCGCGACCAGAGCCTGCCGGCCGTCCGCAACGACACCCCGGCCGGCCGGGACGTCTTCGAGCGGCTCGGCCGGTACATGGAGACCGGGGGCGACGACGACCTGGTGCTGGCCGGGCTGGCGGAGCTCGCCCCCGGGCTGCCCGTCCAGATCGTCTGGGGCGCGAAGAACGGGCCCTTCCCCATCTCGATGGCGCACGCCGCCCATGCGGCCCTGCCGGGCTCGGAGCTGGTGGTCGTGGACCGGGCCCGCCCACGTTCCCTACCTGGAACGTCCCGAGGTCTTCAACGAGGCGTTTCTCGACTTCGTGACCCGCCGTGTCCTGACGACCGGCCGCGCCGCGACCTGAACCCGATCAGACGGTGGCCGAGCCCGCGGCAGCCGGCGATTCGGTGGCCGCGGCGATCGTACTCGCGGCCTCAACTGATCCGGTGCCGACGGTACGCCGTCGCGCGGCCTCCACCCCGCCGGGAACGAGAACGCGCAACTCGTCTATGTGGGCGCGCATCAGAACTCCGGCCTGTTCGGCGTCGCCGCGTTCGATGGCCTCGTAGATCTCGTGGTGCTGCCGGGCGGAGCGTTCCCAGAATGTGGCGTCGACGCTCGAACGCTGGAAGCGGGTCCGCAGAACGCTGAAGACCGGTGTCGCCACCAGATTCAGCAGGGGATTGCCGCAGGCGGCCAGGATCGAGGCGTGGAATCCGTTGCTGCCCTCGTACCGTTCGACCGGATCCTCGATCCGTTCGGCGGCCGTGGTCGCTTTCCGGATCATCTCGAGCTGGGCGGGCGTCCGCCGGACGGCGGCCAGCCGGGCGGCCGGGACCTCGAGCAGGTCACAGGCCTCGATCAGCTGATCCACACTGACCAGGTCGGCGCCCGAGAGCAGGCCGAGGCCGGTCTCGAGGAAATCGCCCATCAGGCCGGTGTCCGGCGCCGCGACGAAGGTGCCGCCGTGGACTCCCCGCCGCGTCTCGACCAGGTGCTGGGACGACAGTAGCCGTAGCGCCTCGCGGACCGTGGACCGGCTGACGCCGAACATCGTCGACAGCTCGGCCTCGACGGGCAGGCGCTGACCGGCGGTCAGATCGCCGCGCACGATCAGCTCCTGTAGCTGAGCCGCAACCTGGACGTAGGCGGGGCGCACCCGCTCCACGCTGAGCATCCCAGTCCACCCGTCTCGCGGCCGCCACAGCGGATGTCGAAGCAACGACCGTCTCGAAGAACAGCCGCCAGAAGTTGTCAGTCAGCGAGGTCACTATACATCAGACGATTTAGGTGGGGTGGCTGGACCGTGAGTCTGTCGAGGCTCGTCCGGGCAGAGGTTGTCTTGTGTGACATCTGCCGGGGGAGCGCGCCGAGAAAGCGGCGCCTTATCTCTCGCGGGATCCGTCGCTTCTCCCGTGAGGCGCCCGGCACCCGGCGCATTCTCCACGGAAAGTGACGGTGGACGTCCTGCCCGCCGCGGTGGGGGCGCCCACGGGCCGGGCCGCCGCCGTCCGAACAAGCGCCCGGACGCGCGTCCAGCCGGGCGGCCGAATCGCGACTGGATCCGGGGGCGAGCGCGGCCGCTATCCCGGTCAGGCACAGCAGGCCCAGCGCCGCGAACGCGAGCCGGAAGCCGTCGAGGAGCAGTGAGAGCTCCGACGTGCTCAGCTCGGCGGGCCGGTCCGCGTACGCCGCCGCCTTCTGCGCTGGCGGCAGTTGGGCGGTGCCACTCCGGGTGACAGCCCGGTGCTCACGGCCAGCCCCGTGTTCTGCAGGGCGGAGCGCAGGCCGTTCGCGACCTCGATCCGCCCGGGCACCACGACCGAGGTGGTCTTCGGGGAGAGCGTCGAGCAGGCCCGGGAGAGCCGGATCGGTGTCGGCACCGCCTGGCTGACCATGGGCAGCCTCGACGGCAAGCAGGTCCCCCCTTGGCGTCCGGCTCGTCCGCGGTGACCCCGGCGCCCCGGCACCCTGGGCCGAGGCGGGGCTCGCACTTTGGCATCCGGCTCGCCCTGCGGGCGGGCACGTGAGGCGACTGGTCAGGAGCCGTTCCTGTCGGGCGGGGCGAGTCGGGAGCGGGCGGCGTCCAGGTCGGGGACGAACCAGTGGTGCACTCCCTGGTTGGACTCGCGCACCAGGTCCCGCAGGGCGCCGCTAGCCGCCGTGAACGCCGAGATGTCCCCCACCACGGCCAGCCCGACCTGGTAGTTGACGAACTTCTGCAGGATCTGACCGGCCAGGCCGCTGCGGAGCTCGAAGAACTCCGGTGTGAGCCGCGTGACCGGGACCGCCGCCCACGCGGCCCGCAGATACATCGCGGTGCCGATGATGTCCAGAGCGTTCTGCTCGACACGGACCAGAGGACCCTCCGGCGAGCAGACGAGGACGGATACGGCGCCCACCTGTTCGAGCTCGTCGGGTACCGCCCCGTTGGAAATCGTGAGGTCCTCCGCCACGGTTTCTTCCTCTTCTCGTGAGTGCGCGCTGGCGAGGAGCGCGTCGAAACTCACGGTGGCGACCTGGATACTGCCCGTTGTTCGCGGTAATCCTCGCCCACCGGACCCCTCGACCTGCGGCATCCCTATGGTTCTTTATTGATGCCGACTTCACGGCATGACTGATCCTTTTATGGAAGTTTAGGGAAGGATAGTGCGCGTCGCCGGTGCGCGTCGACCGGCTCGTCGGTGCTGGCGTCAGTCGAACTCTGCCCGTGAAGTTGATCGCGGCTCCGTGGCGGGCGGCTGGGTGGCGGGCGGCTGGGTGGTGCGCGGCCGGTCGGGGGTCAGCGCGCCGAGCGCGGCGTCTGTCACCCACTCGCGGTAGGCGTCGTGGGACCACCCGCGCTCGCGGACCAGTAGGCCGTAGACATCCGGGGAGAAGATCGTCCAGAGCGTGTCGCGGATGCGCTCGACGTCGTCCGCGGCGGCTGTGCCCAGGCGATCGGCGACGGTCGCCGCGACGATGCCCGCTCCGGTCAGGCGCTGGTGTTCGAGGTCGCGCGCGAGCTCGCCGGCCTGTGGATCGACGTCCGCGGCCCGGCGCAGTGCCGACAGCAGCGGGAAGGCGCGCTGCGCGATCTCCGTCGCGGCCACCGCGAACGCGCCGAGCACCTCGCCGGCCGTGGCGCCGTCGTGGACGGCCCGCATGGCCGGCCGCTCGTGCAGGGCGACCGGTTCGTCGTCGCCCGCGACCGCCTCGTCGACGGCCACCCTGAGAAGGTTGATCTTCGAGGAGAAGTAGGCGAAGACGGTCGGCGTGGAGACTCCGGCAGCCGCGGCTATCTGGGCCATCGAGGTCGCCGCGAAGCCCTGCCGGACGAACAGCTCGGTGGCCGCACCGATCGCCCGGGCGCGGTTCTCCCGGGCCTGGGCCTGGCGGCCGGTGGCGTCGTACCGGCGTCGCGGCTGTCGGCTGACCGTCATTCGCTTACTCTAGCCAGTATTGGATATAGCTTCGATAAAACCAAAGGAGGCGGCTGTGATCAGACTGGCCTACGAGATCTTCGGGGACGGCCCGACGATCCTGCTCGTGCACGGCGGGGCCGAAGACGCGGCGATGCTCGCCCCACAGGCCCTGGCGCTGGCGGCCACCGGGTGGCGTGCGGTCGTGTACGACCGCCGGGGAACTGGTGCCAGCACCCGGGACGGCTGGCCGGGCGGCGGCGTCGACCAGCACGCCGATGACGCCGCCGACCTGATCCGTGAGCTCGCCCGCGTTCCCAGCGCTTTCGGTGGTTCCGGTTCTGCCAGCGGTTCCGGTTCTCCCAGCGCTCCCGGCGCTCCCGGCGCTCCCGGCGCTCCCGGCCGTTCCGGGCCGGTGACAGTTCTCGGGTTCAGCTCGGGCGGGGTCGTCGCGATGGCGCTCGCGGGCCGGCATCCGGACCTGGTTGCCGAGGCGATCGCCTGGGAGCCGGCGGCGATCGGTGTACTGCCGGACGGCGCCGCCGCCCACGCGGAGATCATGAAGCCGATCGAGGAGTACACGGCGCGCCGCCCGGGGGACTGGACGGGCGCCTACCACCGGGCGCTCGAGGTGCTCTCCGGGGGCACGGCCGATCTGACGGATCCGGCTGTGATCCGCTCGGCGGTCAACGCCGAGGCGTTTGTGCGTGACGACGCCCGGCTGATCACGTCGCACCCCTTCGCCGCGGCGGACCTCCCGCCCGACCGGATCACCGTGGCCGTCGGGGCGGGGACGAGTCCGCTCCACCGGCTGATCGCCGATCGGCTGGCCGAATGGGCCGATCTGCCCGTGACCACCGTGGCGGGCGCCGACGATCACGAGGTCCACCTGTCGCGCCCCGAGGTGCTCGCGACCCACCTTGCGGAGCGGGCGGCGCGCGCCGGCGGTCCGGTGTCGTGACGGTCATGAGGACCACCCGCGCGCCGTGGACCGGGGATGCCGCGAACAGCCTGGCCGCCGGGGACACCCGCACGACACGTCCCCACCCTGGTGGACCGGCCGGCCCGGGACGGGTGCTGTGGGTGCTGTGGCCGCTGGGGCTGGCGTTGACCGGGGCACATGCCGGGGCCGGCGCGCTCGCCACGCCGCTGTTCGTCCCGCTCGACGCAGCCTATCTCGTGCTCGCGGCGGTGCTGGTCGGACGGGCGCTGCGCGCGCGTGCCGGCGCCCACGGCGGGGGACCGGACGCCCCGGCGGTACTGCTGCTCGGGGCCGGTGTCTCGGTCTTCGCCCTGGCCGCCCTCACCGGCATACCGACCGCACACCATCCCGGCGCGATGCTGGCGAACACCGCCGTCCTCATGCTTGCCGCGGCCCTGATCGCGGTGGGTGTCGTGCTGGCGGCGGCCCGCCTGTGGGATGGGCCCGGGCGCGCGCCGGCCGCGATGGCCTGCGCCGTGCTCCTCCTCGGTGGCGCCGGCTACCTCGCCAACCTGGTCGCGCGGGTGGGGGTGGTGCTGGCCGGGGCGGCACCCGCTCAGGCCCGGGTCGAGACGAGCGCCTGGGAGGCCCGGTCCTACCTGCTGGGACTGCCGGCCGAGCCGTCCGCGGTCGTGCTGCTGCTGGTCTGGCTCGACCTGCTGCAGCTTGGCTACGTCGTGCTCACCCAGGTGGCGGTGGTGCTGCTCGCCGTCAGTCTGGGCCGGCACGGGTGGCTGGACGCGTCGATCGCGCGGGTCGCGGCCGTCGGGGGCTCGGCTCTGGCCGGGGTGACGGTCCTCGCCGTGGGGCTCGCGGTGTCAGGTGGCGCGTTCGACGTGCCGGGCCTGGAACGGGTGAGCGCGCCAGCGGCCTGGACGGCCTATCTCCTGACCGTTCCGTTCATGTCGACGCTACCGGCGTTCCTGGTCGGGGCCGGCCTGCTTGCTCCGAGCCGGGCACCGGAGGCGCGCTAGGTTCGGTGGCGCGGCGATGCTGTGCGCGGCGAGCTCCATGACCTCCCTGTCGAGGCTGGTCCAGGTGGTCAGCTCGTTCTAAGTGGGCGTTCTGCACGCTTTTGCCGGGTCTCAACTTGGGTTGATCTTTGGGGTGGTCGGTGGGGCGGGCTGGGGAAGGACGAACAGGCCGGGATCGGGCTCGGTGAGAACACCCCGTTCCACCAGG